>NZ_FRXO01000015.1 GCF_900148505.1 Pseudoxanthobacter soli DSM 19599
TCTAAGGCTTGTGGGGATTCACCGCGAGTTGATGACGGCAGCGGCGAGGTAGATCATGGCCTCGAAGCTGCGGTCGGTTTTGCAAGCGCGCATGGCGATGCGCTTGAATTCCTTGAGTTTGCAGAAGAAGTTTTCGATGAGGTGACGCCATTTGTACATCTCGGTGTCGAGCGGGATGGGAATGGCGCGGCGGGGGTGCTGTGAGATCACGATCTTTGCGCCACGCTCGTTGAGTTCGGCGATGATCTCGTTGCTGTCGAAGGCCTTGTCCGCAAGCAAGGCACCGAACTCGACGCCCTTGATTAGCGGGGCGACACCGACGGTGTCGAAACGATGACCGGGCATGAGCTGAAACCGCACGAGGTTGCCCAAGGCGTCGGTCAGCGCCAGGATCTTGGTCGTCATGCCGCCTTTGGAACGGCCAATGGCCTGGCTCTGAGTCCCCCTTTTGCGCCCTGGCCGTGCCGGTGAACCTTGACGATGGTGGCGTCGACCATGGCGTATTCCATGTCGGGCTCCTCCGTCAGCGCATCGAAAATCCGCTTGAAAACATCGGCTTCTCGCCAATCGCGGAACCGCCGGAACGCCGTGCTCCAGTTGCCGAACGTGGCTGGAAGGTCACGCCACGGACTGCCCGTGCGG
Organism: Pseudoxanthobacter soli DSM 19599; assembly: GCF_900148505.1. Taxonomy (NCBI): domain Bacteria; kingdom Pseudomonadati; phylum Pseudomonadota; class Alphaproteobacteria; order Hyphomicrobiales; family Segnochrobactraceae; genus Pseudoxanthobacter; species Pseudoxanthobacter soli. The sequence continues at coordinate 643 of NZ_FRXO01000015.1, forward strand.
ACAATCCACAGCACCGCCTCCAGGAACAGCCGGTTGTTTGCGCCGCTACGCCCAGGGTCCGTCGGCTTGCCCAGACAATGCGGTTCCATCTTCGCCCATTGGGCGTCCGTCAGTACGAAGCGATCCATCCAAAGCGTGAATCACATCTACGCCAAATTGGGAATCCCAAATCCCCACAAGCCTTAGCCGGCGCGGCCGCTCTAGCCGCGCGGTGTGCCCTGCAGGGCGGCGCCGAGGCCGGGAATGGTGTCGAGACCGCTGTCCCAATAGGGTTCCGGGCCGTAGAGGTCGGCGAGGAAGTCGATGAACAGCCGCACCTTGGCGGGCAGGAAGCGGCGGCTCGGATAGACGGCGTGGACGCCGACCCGCCGGGAGGCGTGATAGTCGGGCAGCACCACCTGAAGCGCGCCGGAGCCAAGTTCGGCGCCGACATCCCAGGTCGAGCGCAGCGCGATCCCCATGCCGGCGATCACCGCCTCGCGCACGACTTCGTTGGAGTTGGTCCTGAGCGGACCGGAAACCCGCACCGCGACGGAGCCTTCGGGCCCCTCCAGCCGCCACGGGTCCTGCTGCCGCGTGGCGAGGCAGGCATGGCGGTCGAGATCCGCGATGGTCTCCGGCTGGCCATGGCGGGCGAGATAGGCGGGTGCTGCGCACATCACGCGGTGAACGTCCGCAAGGCGGCGCGCCACGAGGCTCGAATCCATCAGCTCGCCGATCCGGATCGCGACGTCGACGCCCTCGCCGACGAGGTCGACGAAGGAATCCGACAGGTCGAGATCGACCACCACCGCCGGGTTCGCCTCTATGAAACGGCCGAGGTGCGGCGCGACGTGCAGGCGGCCGAACGAGGTCGGCGCCGAGACGCGGAGCACGCCCCGGGCGAGCGCGGAATCCCCGGTGACGTAGGCCTCCGCCTCGCCCACGGCGGCGATGATGGCCGACACGCGCTCGAAGAAGCCCTGCCCTGCCTCGGTCACGGACACCTGACGCGTCGTGCGCTGGAGCAGCCGGGTGCCAAGGCGCTCCTCGAGCTTGTTCATGCGCTTGGAGACCACCGCCGGCGACAGCCCCATCTCGCGGCCCGCCGCCGAAAGGCTGCCGTTGGTGACGACGCGCACGAAGATTTCGAGATCCGTCAGATCAGACACAGCGCTGGAACACCGTCTGGAGCCTATCGCGTTCAGATCGAACCGATCCGAACGACGAGCATAGGACCAAAGTCTTGAACCCGGGGCGATTTCCTGTCGGCCGGATGGGTCCATCCGATCGGGAAAGCGCTCCGGTGCGGGTGGAGCCGGACCGGTCGCGCGGAGAGACACGCGCGACGATCCTGTCCCCCGTTCTTGCACCGGCTTTCCTGCCCCCCGCAAGCCGCTTCCCGCAAGCCGCTTCCGGCATCGTGGGGACCGGGCGACCGGCCCAAACGAAAACGGCCGCGCGAACGCGGCCGATCCCGGTGCGCGCCTCCCGAACCCGGCGATCCGGACCGGGAGGCGCTTTCGATGGGGAGGGAAGCCGTCAGAGGTTCTTGACGATTTCCTCGGTCATCTTCTTGGCGTCGCCGAACAGCATCAGCGTGTTGTCGCGGAAGAACAGCTCGTTCTCGACGCCGGCATAGCCGGAGCCCATGCCGCGCTTGATGAACAGCACGGTCTTGGCCTTCTCCACGTCCAGCACCGGCATGCCGAAGATCGGCGAGGCCGGGTCGGACTTGGCGGCTGGGTTGGTCACGTCGTTGGCGCCGATCACGTAGGCGACGTCGGCCTGGGCGAACTCGGAGTTGATGTCCTCCAGTTCGAACACCTCGTCATAGGGCACGTTCGCCTCGGCGAGCAGCACGTTCATGTGGCCCGGCATACGCCCGGCGACCGGATGGATGGCGTACTTCACCTCGACGCCTTCCTCCTTCAGCTTGTCGGCCATCTCGCGCAGCGCGTGCTGCGCCTGGGCGACCGCCATGCCGTAGCCGGGCACGATGATGACCTTGGACGCGTTCTTCATGACGAAGGCGGCGTCTTCGGCCGAGCCCTGCTTCACCGGGCGGCTTTCCTTGGCGCCACCGCCGGCCGCGGCCGCCGTCTCGCCGCCGAAGCCGCCGAGGATCACCGACACGAACGAGCGGTTCATGCCCTTGCACATGATGTAGCTGAGGATCGCGCCCGACGAGCCGACCAGCGCGCCGGTGATGATGAGCGCGGTGTTGCCCAGCGTGAAGCCGATGCCGGCCGCCGCCCAACCCGAATAGGAGTTGAGCATGGAGACCACCACCGGCATGTCGGCGCCACCGATCGGCACGATGATGAGGCCGCCGAGCACCAGCGAGACCAGCGTGATCAGCCAGAACAGCGCGTGGCTCTCGGTGCGCACGAATGCCACGATCAGGATGATCAGCAGCACGGCGAGGCCGAGATTGATGGCATGGCGCGCCGGCAGCAGGATCGGCTTGCCGCTCATGCGGCCATCGAGCTTGAGGAAGGCGATGACCGAGCCGGTGAAGGTGATCGCGCCGATGGCGACGCCGAGCGACATTTCCACGAGGCTGGCGCCGTGGATGGAACCGGGATCGCCGATGCCGAAGGCTTCCGGCGCATAGAGCGCGCCGGCCGCCACGAACACCGCCGCGAGGCCGACCAGCGAGTGGAAGGCCGCGACGAGCTGGGGCATCGCCGTCATGGGAATGCGCCGGGCGGTGACGGCGCCGATGCCGCCGCCGATGGCGAGCGCCAGCACGATCAGCGCGAACGCGCCCGGCGAGGGACGCGCCACGGCGAGCGTGGTGAGCACGGCGATCGCCATGCCCGACATGCCCATGAGGTTGCCACGACGGGAGGTGGCGGGGCTGGAAAGCCCGCGCAATGCCAGGATGAACAGCACCCCGGAAACGAGATAGAGCAGAGCCGCGAGATTGGCGTTCATGAGATGCGGTTCCTCAGCCCTTCTTGCGGTACATGGCGAGCATCCGGCTTGTGACCATGAAGCCGCCGAAGATGTTGACGGCGGCCATGACCAGAGCCAGGAAGCCGAATCCCCGCGCCCAGACGGCGCCGGGGCCGACGGCGAGGTCGACGCCGACGGACAGGAGCGCGCCGACGACGATGACCGACGAGATCGCGTTGGTGACCGACATCAGCGGCGTGTGCAGCGCGGGCGTCACCGACCACACCACGTAGTAGCCGACGAAGATCGCCAGCACGAAGATCGACAGGCGGAACACGAACGGATCGATCGCCCCGCCGGTCACGGCGCTGAGGCCGTGGGCGATGGCGTCGCCGGCACCGGAGGCGCCGTGGGCGATCTGGTCGGCATAGGCCTGGGCGGCATCGGCCGCGGCGCGCGCCTCCTCGGCCGCGATGCGGGCGAGGTCGGCGGCCGCGCGGGCCTGTTGAAGAGCGTCGCTCTGCGCAACGGTGTCCATGTCAGCTTCTCCCCCGATCAGGCCGCGGCGAAGGCCGGATGCACCACCGCGCCGTCGCGGGTGATCACGGTCGCCTTGACGAGTTCGTCGTCCCAGTTGATGGCGAGGTTCTTCGTGGCCTTGTCGATCAGGGTCTCGACGAAGGCGTAGAGGTTCTTGGCGTAGAGCTGGGACGCGGAGGCCGCGATGCGGCCGGAAACGTTCCTGTGGCCGACGATCTTCACGTCGCCGACCGTCACCACTTCGCCCGCCACCGAGCCTTCGACGTTGCCGCCGCGCTCGACCGCGAGATCGACCACCACCGAACCCGGCTTCATCGAAGCCAGCATCTCGGCCGTGATCAGCCGGGGCGCGGCACGGCCGGGAATCAGCGCCGTGGTGATGACGATGTCCTGCTTCTTGATGTGCTCGGCGACGAGGGCCGCCTGCTTGGCCTGATATTCCGCCGACATCGGCTTGGCGTAGCCGGCGGCGGTCTCGGCCTGCTTGAATTCCTCGTCCTCGACGGCGACGAACTTGGCGCCGAGCGAGGCGACCTGCTCCTTCGAGGCCGGGCGCACGTCAGTCGCGGTGACGACGGCACCGAGGCGGCGCGCCGTGGCGATCGCCTGGAGGCCGGCGACGCCGGCGCCCATCACGAACACGCGGGCCGCCGGAACCGTGCCGGCCGCCGTCATCATCATCGGCAGCGCGCGGTCATATTCGGCGGCGGCGTCGATCACGGCCTGGTAGCCGGCGAGGTTCGCCTGGGACGACAGCACGTCCATCACCTGGGCGCGGGTGATGCGCGGCATCAGCTCCATCGCGACCGACGTGATGCCGGCGCCGGCGAGTTCGGCCAGCGCCTCGGCATTGCCGTAGGGGTCGAGCGTGGCGACCACCAGCGCGCCGGACTTGATGAGCCTGATTTCGTCGGAGGTCGGGCGGCGCACCTTGAGCACGATGTCGGCATCGGCAAGCGCCGTGGCCGCGTCGGGAGCGATGGTGGCGCCGACGGCTTCATATTCGCCGTCCGGAATGCGCGAGGCCTTCCCCGCGCCCGTCTCAACGCTCACCGTCGCGCCGAGGGCGATGAAGCGCTTGACGGTGTCGGGAGTCGCGGCGACGCGCGGTTCCGCGTCGACCGTTTCTTTGGGAACGGCGATCTTCATGGAAAGCTCCGCTGGATCAACCTGCCCCCGGACGCCGGCCGGGACCAGAAAAGCTGATCGATTTCAGAAGGACGGAGCAGCCCCCGTCCGCATTCGGGAATGCGGGCCGCCCCAGACGCGTGAAGAGGAGGCATGGCCCAGCCCGGCCGATGCCGCCTGCGGAAAAGACAGGCTCGCCGACGGACCGCCACGGCCATCCGCCGGAAATTCGAAAACCGGCCCGGCAGACATCGTGCCGCCCCGCGATACCGCCGTCGGCCGGCGCGGGCGCGCGGCGAACGGGGCGCCGGCCTGCTTCAGGTCAGGAAGAAACCCATCAGGGCCATGAGAATGACGAGGCCGATCACCGACCACTTCACCATCCCGAGAAAAGTCGAATAGGTCGCTTCGTGGGCCGCGTAGTCCATCGCCGTCATATGCTCGCCGGCGGATCGTTCGGTCGTTGCATGGGACAAATGCCCGTGCGCCGTGTTCCCGTGCGCCATGTCTCGCTCCCTTCAGTTGTCGCCTTCGACGCCGGACGGAGCAGGCCGGGACGCCACCGGGCGCCGCAACCACGCCCCCGCCGGCAGAACCGCGGTGACTTATGCCTTAGGACTCTTAGCGGCGATATCGCACGGGAGCAATTCGGCATTTCCGCCGAACCACCCCTCATCTCCTGCATGGCTGATCGTCGCGGAGCGGGCAGCGGCGCGGCCGGGCGGCCGCGCGCGGTGGGCGCGCAAGGCGCCCTCAGGCCGGGACTTCGGCGAGCCCGACGCCCTGCAGCGCGGCCTCCTGACGGGCGGCCAGCAGACCGGGCTTGAAATCGGCGATGGCGGCCTCGAACAGGCGGTGGAAGTTGAGTTCGGCTTCGAGGTGGAGGAACACGCCGCCGAGGCCGAGCGCGGCGCGGTCCATGAACACGAACTCGCGCGGCACCGTGACCGGCCCGAGTTCCTTCAGCCGCTTCGCCACCGTGAATGCTTCCCGGCGGCCATATTCGGCCGCGCTGACGCCCTCGGCGATGGGCCGCACCCTGTCTTCCAGCAGCGGGCCGTAGATGAAGCGCGCCCAGATATTGAGGGTCTCGATCAGGTCGCGGTTGAGGTTGCGGAAGCCCCACACCTCGTAGGCTGCGACCACCTCGTCCTCGTTGCCGGCCTGGAGCCCGCGATAGAGCTGGATGACGCCGGCCACGAAGCGCGGCGGAAAGATGCGGATGCAGCCATAATCGAGCAGGTTGATGCCGGCAGGCCGGCCGTCTTCCTCGAACACCGTGTAGTTGCCGAGGTGCGGGTCGCCGTGGATGGTGCCGAAGCGGGCGAACGGGTGCCACCACGCGCGGAACATGGTTTCCGCCAGCCGGTTGCGGTCTTCGAGCGGCCGGTCCTTGAACGCCAGCATCGGCCGGCCTTCGAGCCAGCCCATGGTGAGCAGCCGCTTGGTGGAGAGTTCCGGCACGATCGCCGGCACGCGGATGCCGGGTTCCTCGCCGAGGATGATGCGGTAGAGCGCGGCGTGGCGCGCCTCGCGGCGATAGTCGAGTTCCTCACGCAGGCGCGCGCCGACTTCCTCGGCGATCTCGCGGGTGTCGATGGCCGGACGCATGCGGCGGTGGATCGCGAGCAGCGCGGAGAACTGCTTCAGGTCGGCCTCGACCGCCGATTCCATGTCGGGATATTGCAGCTTGACGGCGAGGTCGGCGCCGTCGAGCCCGACGGCGCGGTGGACCTGGCCGAGAGAGGCGGCGGCGGCGGGTTCCTTCTCGAACGAGCGGTAGCGCTTTTCCCACGCAGGGCCGAGTTCGGCCATCATGCGGCGCTTGACGAAGGCCCAGCCCATCGGCGGCGCGTTCGACTGGAGGTTGGCGAGCGCGGCGGCATATTCCGGGGGAACGGCTTCGGGAATCGTCGAGAGCAGCTGCGCCACCTTCATCAGCGGCCCCTTGAGGCCGCCGAGCGCGCCGGCGATGTCGGCCGCCGTCTTCTCCGCGTCGAGTTCGCGGCCGAGGAGCCGCGCGCCCATGATGCGGGTCGCCACGCCGGAGATGTCGGTGCCGACGCGGGCATAGCGCGCCGCCCGGGCGGTGAAGCGGTTGCGTTCCTGGTCCACCCTGTCGTCCGCCACTCGTCGTCTCCCTTGCCGCGCCGCCCGTCCTTGAAGTGGGCACGCGACGCCGGATTACCAGAGGCGCCACCCGATCACGAGCGCGAGGGTCAGGCTTCGGACCGGCCGCCGGGCAGGATGCGCACGAGGGCGACGAGCACGATGACGGCGATGGGGGTGATGAAGTCGGTGTAGAGGATCGGGCCGGCATTGCCGGCGGCCATGTCGGCCGTCTGCTCGATCTGGATGAGATGGCCGATTCCGGCACCGCCGAGGAAGCAGAGCGCCATGATCCCGACCGCCATGGAGAAGCCGAGTTCCTTGCGGAAGGCGGCGATGATGGCGGTGACGCCGATGCCGAGATTGGCGACGCCGACCTCGAGCTGGAACGGGCTCGGCGCCCAGCCGATGGAGGCCGCGACCTGATCGGGCACGAAGACGTGGCCGGTGAAGCCCCACAGGCCGAGCAGGCCGAGCGGGATCAGCAGCACATAGCGCAGCAGCGCCCGGGCGATGCGGTAGGGCGTGATCGGACGCGGCCCGCGGCCGAGCGCGACGCCGGCCGCGACCAGCGCGACCACCCAGGCCAGAATCGGCACCCAGAAAACCATCGCCATCTCCTCATCGGCCTTCGGCGGGCAGCCGCCGCGACGCCGCGACCCGCGCGCGCGAGCGCCGCGCACACGGCTGAAAGGCGGATCATTCCCGAACTTGGCGTCCGGCGCCAGAGGCCCGGGCACGGCCGGCATCGCAAAACCGGATTCCGGTGCCGCCCGGTGAGGCGGTGCCGCGACCGGCCTCACTCGACGATGACGTCGTCCGGCGGCGCGTGGTCGTCGGGAAGGGTGTCCTCGCGCGGCTCGCCGGTGCGCCAGAACGTCGTGGTCTGGTCGTTCCAGTCGAGCAGCATCCGGCTGTAGACGTTCTCGCCGTTCAGAATGAACTGGCTCATGCCGATCGGGATTTCGTCCGCGGTCTCCACCCCGTTCATCGGGCCGGACACCAGCATCCGCGCCATGAAGATGGTGTTGTTGTAGGGCACGAACGCGATCTTCGCGCCGGTCTCCTCCAGCGTCAGCACCAGCCGGTCGCCGTCCACCGCAATGCGGGCGGGGCCGAGCATGTCGCTGGAATAGGCTCCGGCGAAGCGCGCGAGGTCGCCGGGCGGCGTGCGGTCCGCCGGCGGCTGTTCGCCCGCCTCGTTCTCCGCCACCGCGTCCTGCGACTGCTTCAGCGCGACCTTCAGCGCGGAATCGTCGCCCTTCTGGTCGAGGAGTTCGGTGTTGATCCACTTGGCGAGGCCGGTGGAGAAGGTCGGCAGGCCCTGGTCGCGCAGGTTGTTGAGCACGATCACGCCGAAACCGGCCTCGGGCATGAAGCCGATATAGGCGTTGAAGCCCTGCGAGCTGCCGCCATGCCAGACGAGCTGGCCGCGCGAGGTGGCGGAAACGAACCAGCCGTTGGCATAGGACAGGTTGCCGCCGATGGCGATGCGCGGCAGCCGGGTCTGGTCGAGGGCTTCCTCGGAGACGAGGCGCTTGCCGTCCCAGACGCCGCCGGCGAGCTGGAACCGCACCCAGCGCGCCATGTCCTCGAGGTTCGAGTTCATCTCGCCGCCCGGTCCGAGCCGGTAGGGAATGTTGACGTTGAAGGGAATCTGTTCCGCCCCGTGGGTGGTGAAGCGGTGGCCCTCGGCATGGTTCGCGGCGTCGGCGATATCCGCCATGGTGAAGCTCGTCGACGTCATGCCGAGCGGTTCGAGCAGTTCGGCGTGGACGAGCTCTTCCCAGCTCCCCACCTCGTAGCGGTCGGCCAGGATCATGCCGCCGATCAGCGACGGCAGGTTGGTATAGGCGAACTTCGAGCGGAAGCTCGATGCGAACGGAATGCTGCGCAGCTCGTAGACCCGCCGGCCATCCTTGTAGCCGAGATAACCCATGACATCGTTGACATAGGCCGGCAGGCCCGAGCGCTGGGCGACGAGGTCCTGCACCTCGAATTCGCGCGTCACCCACGGATCCGACAGCGTGAAGCCCGGCATGAGATCGGCCACGCGGGCATCCCATCCGAGCTTGCCCTCATCGACCGCCATGGCGAGCGTCGTCGACAGGAAGCTCTTGGTGACGGATGCGATCTGGAACACGGTCTTCGCGTCCACGGGGCGCTTGTCGGCGAGGGAGCGGACGCCGAAGCCCTTGGCGTAGACGAGGCCGTCGCGGTTCACGATGCCGACGACGGCGCCGGGCACGGCGAAGTCCTTCATCGCCTGCCGGACGAGAGCGTCGAGCTTCGGCGCGAACTTGGCGACGCGCTGCTTGACCACGCCCGGCGCGAGTTCGCCCGCGCCGCCCTGCTGCGCCGCCGCCGGCGCCGCCGAGAGGCCGACCGCCAGCACCGTCGCGGCGACGAACCCGATCCCGCGGGCCACCGGACCGGCCGGACGCAACAACACCCCGAACGCCGTGCGCACGAACCTACCGACCATCATTCGCTCACCGAGACTATGAAAGACAAGGAAAGATTTATCACGGGCGACTTTAAGCAACGATGGAGCGATTCCATCGATCTGCAAATAGCATCACAGCGCACGATTTGAACAGCGCGTCGCACGCGATAAAAAAGGACCTGCCTGGGATCGGCTTCTTCGATCGGCCGCCGTCTAAACTTCGGCGGGCGCCTCGCCGGCTTTCCGCGTCCTGGCTGCGACGGCATCGAGGGCGGCGACCACGCGGTCGCGGTGCTGCGTGAGGGCCTTGTAGGCGAGTTGCGGCTCGTCGAGTGCGAGGATCTGGCCCTTCAGACTGTCCGCCAGCGCGGCGCCGTCGGGGTGGCGGGCGAGCGCGGTCAGCGGGTCGATCTCGATCTTGATGGTGAACAGGATGTCGCCGCTTTCCGGCAGGCGGCGCAGGGTCTGGCGCTCGACACGGATGAAGGTGCGCGCGGCGACGACGTCCGGCCCGGCGGTCCAGGCGCGGTCGCGCGGGCCGTTCTTCGATTCCGGATGATGCAGTTCGGGATCGGGATTGAGCGCCCAGTTCATCCGCCACACCGGAAAGCCGACGCGCAGGCTGTCGAAGATGCGGTTCATGCGCGCGGCGAGCTGCTCGGCATAATGCGGCACCGGCTCGTGCAGGCCGTCGAGGGTCTTGCCGAACTTTTCCGCCAGCGACCAGGACGACGGGAAGCACAGCGAGGCGGCGGCGAGGCGGTAGCCGCCCGCGCCCTTGCGCATCAGGCAGAGATCTTCCTGCACCAGCCGCGAGACCTGCAGAAGCGGCGGGCCGGCGGCGTCGGAAAGATCGACGACGCGGTCGGCGGGCAGGACGGCCACGCCCTCGCCCGCGCGCCGGTAGAGGCCGGGATGGATCTCGACGAGGTGGGCGGCGACGAGGTCGGCCACCTCGCGCTGGGCGGCGCGGGTCTCGATCTCCTCGCGCCACACGGCTTCGGGGCGGTGCGCGATCAGGTCCTCCTTCTCGTCGAGATAGGCGACGAGAAGCCGGTCGGGCAGGAACCAGTCGGCGAGGTCGACCGGCTGCAGGCCGATGGAGAACGGCTTGCGCGAGCCGTCATAGGGCGTATGGGCGAAATCGGTCATCGGCGAACGGCTTCCACGGAGATGCGCGGGCGCCTGGCCCGCCCGCCCATCCTGCCGATCCCGCCGCCGCGGCCAATGCGGCCCATCGCCCCGACCGGGCGTCTGCCGATCAGTCGAGGGTTTCCAGTTCGTCGATCATGCCCGAGATGACGTCGAGGCCGCGCTTCCAGAAATCCGGATCGCGGGCATCGAGGCCGAACGGGGCGAGCAGTTCGCCGTGGTGCCGGGTGCCGCCGGCCTTGAGGAGCGCGAAATATTTCTCCTGAAAGCCGCTCTCGGCCTGCGAATAGACCGCGTAGAGCGAGTTCACCAGACAGTCGCCGAAGGCGTAGGCATAGACGTAGAACGGCGCATGGATGAAGTGCGAGATGTAGCACCAGAACGTCTCGTAGCCCGGATTGAGCCGGATCGCCGGCCCCAGGCTTTCGCGCTGCACTTCGAGCCAGATATCCGAGATGCGCTCGGCGGTGAGTTCGCCCTCGCGGCGCTCGAGGTGGATGCGCCGTTCGAAGGTGTAGAACGCGATCTGGCGCACGACCGTGTTCAGCATGTCTTCCACCTTCGAGGCCAGCATCACCTTGCGCTCGGTGGCGGTGCGGGTGCGGTCGATCAGGGTGCGGAAGGTCAGCATCTCGCCGAACACGCTGGCGGTCTCGGCCAGCGTCAGCGGCGTCGGCGCCATCAGCGCGCCGTTCGGCGCCGCCAGCACCTGATGGACGCCGTGGCCGAGTTCGTGGGCGAGCGTCATCACGTCCCGCACCCGGCCCTGATAGTTCAGGAGCACATAAGGGTGCGCGCTCGGCACGGTCGGATGCGCGAACGCGCCCGGCGACTTGCCCGGCCGCGCCGGCGCGTCGATCCAGCCGCGCTCGAAGAAGCGGTCGGCGATCGCCGCCATGTCCGGCGAGAACCGGCTGTAGGCTTCGAGCACGGTGGCGCGCGCGTCTTTCCACGGCACCACCCGGTCGTCGGCCTCCGGCAGCGGGGCATTGCGGTCCCAGTGGTCGAGCGCTTCCTTGCCGAGCCAGCGCGCCTTCATGGCGTAGTAGCGGTGGGACAGGCGGGGGAAGGCGTCGCGCACGGCGGCGACGAGCGCATCCACCACCTCGCGCTCGACGCGGTTGGCGAGATGGCGCGAATCCGCGACATCCTGGAAGCCGCGCCAGCGATCGGAGATTTCCTTGTCCTTGGCGAGCACGTTCATGACGAGCGTGAACGTGCGCAGGTTTTCCTTGAACACCTCGGCGAGCGCGACGGCCGCCGCCTCGCGCCGCGCCGGCACCGGATCGGACAGCCGGTTCAGGGCCTGCTCCAGCGTCATCGTCTCGGTGGCGATCTCCACCGTCAGCCCGGCCACGGTCTCGTCGAACAGGCGGTTCCAGGCGGCATGGCCGGTGACGGACTTCTCGTGGAACAGCTGCTCGATGCGGGGTTCGAGCTGGTAGGGCTTCTCGCGGCGGCAGTCCTCGATCCAGGGGCGGTAATGGGACAGCGCCGGCGCAGCGTAGCCGGCTTCCAGCGCGGCGGCATCGAGATCGTTGAGTTCGAGGCCGAAGAACAGCAGGTGGGTGCCGGCCGTCGTCAGCTTCTCCTGCACGTCGCCGTAGAACTTCGCCCGCTTCGGATCGGAGGTATCGCCGGCATAGACGAGCCCGGCGAACGAATAGAGCCGGCCGACCAGTTCCTCCAGCGCCTCCAGGCGCGCGATCACCTCGGCCAGCGCGGCGCCGCCCTGCGGCCCGGACAGGCGGGTGGCGAGCGTGCCCTTCACCTCGGCCTCAAAGGCGCGGGCTTCTTCCAGCGCGCGGGCGAGATCGGTGGCAACCGCCGGAGAGTCCATGCCCGGATAGAGATCGTCGAGATTCCACTCCGGCAGGTCGCCGAGCGCGGCTGCCGATGCCGTGGCAGCCGACGGAGCGAATGCGGGGCCGGCGGCAGGCGGAAACGGACCGGGCGAAGCAAGGCGAGGCATCGAACCACATACTCCCTGGATGCAGGCCGGCGTCCGCGTCGCGGCGGGCCGGCCGGGGCGCCGCGGCGGCGCCCATTCCATCACGTTGTTCCCTTCACATAGGCCGTTCGAGGTGGGCGGATCAATGGCGGCGCCCCGGAATGCCGCCGGGCGGAACGGATGGGGCGGTGCTGGCGCGTCCGCACGCCGGCATGGCAGCACGGCGGCGATGCAACCGGACCGACCGTGACCATTTCACAATAATGAATCCTCATCTTGCGATCTGCGGACGTTGTTAACGGGACGTTGAGGGAAATCATAAACATCATGGCTTCCTGCCCACGGCCGTGCTTGCGACCCGAGCGGGGGCAGACGCGGCTTTGCGGCCGCGGCACCGGCGTGCCGCCCTTCGCGGATGGAGGCGGCGCATCGCAGGTCACGATCGCTTGATATCCGCGGGCCGGCCGACGCTTCGTTCGGAATGAAAAGGAGAGCCCCTTTGCGCGTTTCGTTCCGCACGATCCTTGCCGGCAGCGCCCTCGTCACGCTCGCCGTGGCCGTGCCCGTGACCACGTTCGCGGCCATGCCGGGCGCGTTCGGCGTGCAGTCCGCCGGGCGCACCCAGGATCTGATCGCCGCCGCGATCTCCACCTATTCGGTCGACCCGGTTTCCGCCGCGCTGCGCCGGACGATCGAGGGCCACATCGCCGCGATGGCGCCGCCTGCGGCCGCGCCCGCCGATCCCGCCGCCGCGGCGCCGGCGCCGAAGCCGCTCTCGGCGAGCGACGCGGACTGGGTGGGCATCGCCGCGTTCTATTCCGCGCGTGGCTATGCGCCGGTCTGGTTCGCGGGCGGCGTGCCGACCGCGCGCACCCGGGCCGTCGCCAACCGATTGGCGAAGGCCGGGGAGGACGGCCTCGACCCCGCCGCCTATTCCGTGCTGGACCGCTCGCTGCAGCCGATCTCGCCGGAGGATGCCGACCGGCTCGCCCGCGCGGAGCTGCGCGCCGCAGCCGCCATCCTGCGCTATGCCCGCGAGGCCCAGACCGGGCGGGTGAAGCCGTCGTCCGTCTCGCCGCTCGACGCGGAAAAGCCGGTGCCGCCGGACCCGGCGTCGGTGCTCGCGGCGGTCGCCGACGCGCGCGACCCCGCCGTCGCGCTCGACAGCTACAACCCGCCTTATCTCGGCTTCCGGCAGCTGCGCGCCAAGCTCGCCAACCTGCGGGCCGGCCTGCCGGTGAGTTCGATGCCGCTCGGGGCCTCCGCGGCCGGCAAGATCCCGTCCGTCGGGCGCGTGCCCGCGCTCGCGGTGCGCGATCCGGCCGTCGCCGAGCGCGGCCCGGCGCTCGCGTCCCGCGGCACCGGCATCGTTTCCGACGCCGATCCGCAGGTCACCGGAAGCCTGCCCCAGCCGCGTCCGCAGGCCGCCGCCACGGAGAGCGGCAAGAGCGCGACCGCAACCAGGGACACCGCGGCCTACCGCCAGACGGAAGCCGCCATCCTCGCCAACATGGAGCGCTGGCGCTGGCTGCCGCGCGATCTCGGCCGCTTCCACGTCTGGGTCGACATTCCCGGATACGACCTCGCCGTGGTGCGCGACGGCGAACGCACCTTCCACACCCGCGTCGTCGTCGGCCGGGACACCAACCAGACGCCGACCTTCTCCAGCGCGATCAACAACATCGTCGTCAATCCCTACTGGAACGTGCCGGTCTCGATCGTCACCAAGGAGATGCTGAAGCAGATCAAGGCGAACCCGGGCTACCTCGCCAAGAAGAACTACGAGGTGCTCTACAAGGGCCAGCCGGTCGATCCGACCCGGATCGTCTGGAACGAGAACGCGGCGCGGGCCCTGTCGATCCGCCAGAAGCCCGGCGCCGGCAATGCGCTGGGGACGGTGAAGTTCCTGTTCCCGAACCCGTTCTCGGTCTACCTGCACGACACGCCGTCGAAGGCGCTGTTCGCCAACGATTCCCGCGCCGACAGCCACGGCTGCGTGCGGGTGCAGAACCCGATGGCGTTCGCATCCGCCCTGCTGGCGGAGGACCCGAACCTCAACGGCGACAAGGTGAAGGATCTGGTCGGCGGCAAGGAGCGCTGGCTGAAGATCGCCACCCCGGTGCCGGTCCATCTGACCTATTTCACCGCCATGGTGACGCCGAACGGCGACCTCGACCTGCGCGAGGACATCTATGGCCGCGACGCCAGGCTGAAGGCCAAGCTCGGGCTGTGACGGTCAAGCGCGGGCGGGAAGACTTGAGGCCACAATATTTGACGCTGAAGACTTGAGGCTGAAAAGACTTGAGGCTTGAAGACGCTCTGCGGCACGCCCATTGCTGAGCGTGCCGCAGATTCGACCGGCGGCTCCCCCCCAGTCCGAACCACGCCGGTTTGCGGGTCCGGAAGAAGCCACCGATGATCCCCGGCCGCGCCTGAAGGCAGCAGCCGGTGGCCCGAAAGCCGGCCAGGACGTCCGACGCATTCCGCCGCGCGCCCCCAGATCAGGGAGGCCGCGCCGCCGTCATTCCGCGTCTTCGGCTCATCAACCACAGCGTCCGTGCCGCGATGGGCAGGACCGGGGATCGTCACCGTCGATTTCAACTCGCCATCGCCCCGGCGGGCGAGCCCGGAATGCTTACCTGTTCAGAATAATTCCATCTGGAACAGGCAACTTTCTAAAATAAACCCCCAAGATTAAATTTCAGAAAGGTTTCGTTTGGCGCCGTTTTGCGTCGCGGCGATACATACACCTTATGTCGCCGAAGTATATATTCGACTCTGCCCAATTTGGGCACATTTCATACTTTTAATATTTCATAGTTTTAATGTGAGGAGCCTCGGGCGGCGGCGACGTGCGCATTCGCCCATGCGGGAGCGTGCCCCGGCGCATGCGCGCAGGCGGCCCGGCGGCGGCAAGACCCAATCGGTGCCGCGCGTCAGGCTTGCAAGACCGTGTGAGGCTTTCTGAACCGCGTCAGGCTTGCAGGACGGTGAAGGCGTCGACGTCGATCAGGCCGAAATCCGAGATCTTCAGGTGCGGGATCACCGGCAGCGGCAGGAACGCGACCTGAAGGAACGGCTCGGCGAGCGTGCAGCCGAGCGAGCGGGCCGCGACGCGCAAGGGGCCGAGCGCGGCCTCCACTTCCTCGTAGGGCATCAGGCTCATCAGCCCGGCGACGGGAAGCGGCAGGTCGGCGACCACCCGGCCGCCGGAGACCACGGCGAACCCGCCCTTGATCTCGGAGAGGTGGTTGACCGCCATCGCCATGTCGGCGTCGTCGGCACCGACCACGGTGATGTTGTGGCTGTCGTGGCCGACCGAGGAGGCGATGGCGCCGCGCTTGAGGCCGAAGCCCTTCACGAAGCCGAGCCCGATATTGCCGTTGACGCCGTGGCGCTCGACGACCGCCACCTTGACCACGTCCTGCGACAGGTCGATGCCGCGGATGCCGTCGTCGAACGGCAGCGTGAGCGTGAGGTGGTCGGTGATGATCTTGCCGGGGATGATCCCGATCACCGGCCCGGTCGCCTTGCTGGCGCGGACGCGGAAATCGGCCGCCGCGACGTGGGGCGCGCGGATGCTGTCGAGCCCGACCGGGGCGACCAGCGGACGCGCCTCGAACGCGGCATCGTCCACCGGCACGCCGCCGGCGATGACGCGGGCGACGGTGCAGGCTTCCAGATCGTCGAGCAGCACGATGTCGGCGCGCCGCCCCGGCGCGATCATGCCGCGGTCGAACAGCCCGAACGCGTTGGCCGCCGTCAGCGAGGCCGAGCGGTAGGCGGCGAGCGGGGGAACGCCCATCGCGATGGCGGTGCGGATGAGATAGTCGAGATGGCCCTCGTGGGCGATCTCCAGCGGGTTGCGGTCGTCGGTGCAGAAGGCGAGGAACGGCGAGGTGGCGAGCGTCAGCAGCGGGCCGATGGCGGCGAGGTCCTTGCAGACCGAGCCCTCGCGGATCAGCACCGTCATGCCCTTGCGGATCTTCTCGAGCGCCTCCTCGGCGGAGGTCGATTCGTGGTCGTTGCGGATGCCGGCCGCGATGTAGCCGTTGAGATCGGTGCCGGTGACGAGCGGCGCATGGCCGTCGATGGAGCCCCCGGCAAAGGCGACGAGCTTGTCGAGCACCTCCGGATCCTTGTGGAGCACGCCGGGGAAGTTCATCACCTCGGCGAGGCCGAGGGCCTTGGGATGGTCGCGCAGCGGCACGAGGTCGGCGGCCGTGAGGCGGGCTCCGGCGGTTTCCATGTGGGTCGCCGGCACGCAGGACGACAGGTTGACCTTGAGGTCCATCACCATCGCCGAAGCGCTGTCGAGGAAGAAGCGGATGCCGGGAACGCCGAGCACGTTGGCGATCTCGTGCGGGTCGCACAGCGCCGTGGTGACGCCGTGGGGCAGCACGCAGCGGTCGAATTCCTGCGGCGTCACCAGCGACGATTCGACGTGAAGGTGCGTGTCGATGAAACCGGGCACCGCGATGCGGCCGGCGCCGTCCACCACATGGCGGCCGCGATAGCGGCCATAGGTGCCGACGATGGTGTCGCCGCACACCGCGATGTCGGTCTCGACCAGGTCCCCGGTGACGAGATCGAGGAGCCGCACATCCTCGATCACCAGATCGGCCTCGGTGACGCCCCTGCCCTGATCGATCCGCCGTTCCAGCACGCCGCGCGAAACCACCATCGACCTCCAACAGAACCGCCGCCCGAACCCATCCCGCGCCGCGAACCGCGCGGGGATGCCCGACGCCCGATCATTCCATAGGGCAGCGGGAATGTCACAGGGATAGGACGGCGCCGGGGCGGGACGCGGAGCGGCGCCCATTACGCAAGTCGGAACGCTGCTGTACAAACGGATCGCGGGCACCCGCGGCTCTCGCGATCCGGTGCCCGCAGGTTGCGCTATCCACCGAGGCCACGTTCATGTCCGTCTCTTCCCGGCGTTTTTCCTCCCGCGTCGACCACATCGCCGGCGAATCGGTCGATGCCTGGAAAATCCACTATGCGGCCAGACAGGCCGAGCGGCGCGGCGAGGACGTCATCGTCCTCAGCGTCGGCGACCCGGATTTCGCCACCCCGGCGCCGATCGTGCGCACGGCGATCGAGGCGCTGGAGCGCGGCGACACGCATTATTCGGACATTCTCGGCCGCCCCGCGCTGCGCGAGGCGATCGCCCGCGAGCACAACCGCCGCAGCGGCATGAATGTCGGCCCGGAGAACGTGATCATCGCCTCCGGCGCCCAGAACGCGCTGTTCGCCACCGCGCTCTGCCTGTTCGGGCCGGGCGACGAGGTCATCGTGCCGGAACCGATGTATCTCACCTATCCCGCCACCATCGGCGCTTCGGGCGCCACCCTGGTTCCCGTCGCGATGCCGGCGGCCGGCGGCCTCAGGCCCGATATCGCGGCGATCGCCGCGGCCGTCACCCCGCGCACGCGCGCCATCGCGCTCGCCAATCCCAACAACCCGACCGGCATGGTGCTGACCCGCGAGGAGGCCGATGCCATCGCCGCCATCGCGATCCACAACGACCTGTGGGTCATCTCCGACGAGGTCTACGGCACGCTGGTGTTCGACCGCGAGCACATCACCCTCGCCGCCCTGCCGGGCATGGCCGAACGCACCGTGACCGTGGACAGCCTGTCGAAGTCCCACGCCATGACGGGCTGGCGCGTCGGCTGGCTGGTCGCGCCGCCGGATCTCATCGGCCACGTCGCCAATCTCGACCTGTGCATGCTCTACGGCCTGCCCGGCTTCGTTCAGGAGGCGGCGCTGGTCGCGGTGGAGGACAGCGCGGCGGTGACCGAGGCGATGCGCTTGATCTATCGCCGCCGCCGCGACCTTGTCGTCGCAGGGCTGGAGGGCATCGACGGCATCCGCTGCCTGACGCCGGAAGCCGGCATGTTCTGTCTGCTCGACGTGCGGGACACCGGGCTCAGCGCGCTCGATTTCGCGTGGGGCCTGTTCCGCGAGACCGGGGTTTCGGTGCTCGACGCAGCCCCGTTCGGCCCGAGCGCGGCCGGCTTCGTGCGCCTTGCCTTCACCATCGGCGACGAGCAGCTCGCGGAAGCCTGCGTGCGCATCGCCGGCTATGTCACCCGGCTGATGCGGCGAAACGATATCGAGGGTTAGCAGACCTCCGGTCCCGCGCGGGTTCCGCTTCCACGGTGATTCTGTCCGGCCGGAGCACCCCGGAGAGTCTGCTCAGGACGACGCGGGCACCGCCGCCGCCGGGGCGCCTGCCTTTTGATCCAACCGCTTGCCGGCCGGGCGGGAGTGCGGCCATGATCGGCCGCTTCATTCACGAGGACCATCATGACGACCAATGCCGAATTGCTCGCCCGTCGCAATGCAGCCGTGCCGCGCGGCGTGGGGCACACCACGCCGATCTCGGCGGAGCGAGCGGAAAATGCCGAGGTCTGGGACGTCGAGGGCAAGCGCTACATCGATTTCGCCGGCGGCATCGCGGTGCTGAACACCGGCCACCGCCATCCCAAGGTGATCGCCGCCGTCAAGGAGCAGCTCGACCGCTTCACCCACACCTGTTTCCAGGTGCTGATGTACGAGCCCTATATCGAACTGGCCGAGCGGCTGAACGCCCTCGCCCCGATCGACGGGCCGGCGAAGTCGCTGTTCTTCACCACCGGCGCCGAGGCGACCGAGAACGCGGTCAAGATCGCGCGCATCGTCACCGGCCGCTCGGGCATCATCGCCTTCACCGGATCGTTCCACGGCCGCACCAACCTCGCCGTGACGCTGACCGGCAAGGTGCTGCCCTACAAGAAGGGCCTGCCGGCCACCCTGCCCGACATCTTCCACGTGCCGTTCCCCGCGCCGCAGAACGACGTGACCGTGGATGAGGCGCTGCGCCACCTGAGCTTCCTGTTCAAGGCCGACGTCGCGCCCGACCATGTCGCCGCGATCATCATCGAGCCGGTGCAGGGCGAAGGCGGCTTCCACATGGCGCCGCCGGCGCTGATGACGGCGCTGCGCACGATCTGCGACGAGCACGGCATCCTGCTGATCGCCGACGAGGTGCAGACCGGCTTCGGGCGCACCGGCAAGATGTTCGGCATGGAGCACTACGAGGTGAAGCCGGACCTGATCTGCGTGGCGAAGAGCCTCGCGGGCGGCTTCCCGCTTTCCGGCGTCATCGGCAAGGCGGACGTGATCGACGGCGTCGATCCGGGTGGCCTCGGCGGCACCTATGCCGGCAACCCGCTCGCCTGCGCGGCGGCCCTCGCCGTGCTCGACGTGTTCGAGGAAGAGCACCTGCTCGACCGTTCGAACGCCATCGGCGAGCGCATCCGCGCCCGTCTGCACGGCTGGGAGCGGCGCAACGACCTCGCCCCCATCGCGGCGGTGCGCGGCCCGGGCGCGATGATCGGCTTCGACATCGTCAAGGAGCGCGGCACGCACGAACCCGATGCCGACACCACCAAGGCGGTGGTGAAGAAGGCCTATGAAAGCGGCCTCGTGCTGCTTTCCTGCGGCACCACCTACAACACCATCCGCATCCTGGTTCCGCTGACGGCCTCCGACGAGATCGTCGACGAGGGCCTGGACCTTCTCGAAGGCGCGCTGCGGATTTCGTAAGCGACGCGCAATCGCGGGAACCGACGCGCGGCGCCGCTTCCGGAACCGAACCGGATGCGGCGCCGCAGCGGCTGCGGACGGCGGTGTGCGGACATGCGCGCCGCATAAGAAGACCACGAGGGCGATCCGGACCATGACCACCTGCGGCGAAGTGCTGGTCGAGCTGCTCGAAGCCTACGGCGTCGACGTGGTGTTCGGCATTCCGGGCGTCCACAATGTCGAGTTCTATCGCGGGCTATCGGCCTCCACCGTCCGCCACGTCACGCCCCGCCACGAACAGGGCGCCGGCTTCATGGCCGACGGCTATGCCCGCGCCACAGGGCGGCCGGGCGTGTGCTTCACCATCACCGGCCCGGGGCTGACCAACATCCTGACCGCGATGGGACAGGCCTATTCGGATTCGATTCCGATGCTGGTGATCGCCAGCACCAACAGCCGGCCGCAGCTCGGCACCGGGCGCGGCCACCTGCACGAGCTGAAATCGCAGCGCGCGCTTGCCGAGGGCGTCACCGCCTTCAGCCACACGCTGATGACGCCCGACCAGCTGCCGGACGTGCTGGCGCGGGCGATGGCGGTGTTCGCGAGCGCCCGCCCGCGACCGGTCTATATCGAAATCCCCGTGGACGTGATTGCGGCACCGGCAAGCCATCTGCCGCGCAAGGCCCACGCCCTGCCGGCCCCGCCGCTGCCGCCGGCGAGCGCCATCGCCGCGGCGGCAAATGCCTGCGCGGCGGCGGAACGGCCGCTGCTGGTACTCGGCGGCGGTGCGGTGGCGGCGCCCGCGGCCGCCGTGGCGCTTGCCGAAGCGCTCGACGCGCCGACGGTGATGACCATCAACGCCCGTGGCCTGCTGCCGCCGGACCACCCGCTGATCGCAGGCGAAATCCTCACCGCGCCGCCGATCCTCGCCGCGCTGGCGGAGGCGGACCTCGTGATCGCCGCCGGCACCGAGTTCGGGGAGACGGAGATGTATCCCGACGTCGCCGACATCCGCATTCCCGGCGGGCTGGTGCGCATCGACATCGACCCCGAACAGCTGGTGCGGGCACCGGCCGCCGACATCCCGCTTCTCGGCGATTGCCGCGCGACCATGGCCGCGCTGGCGGAGTCCCTGCCGGCCGATCGGGACAGCGGCGGCGCCGCCCGCGCGGCAGCGCTGCGCGCGGCGACCGCCGCCGCCCTGCCCACCGGCATCGCGCCCTATCGCCGGCTGATGGAGACCATCGACGCGGTGCTGCCGCACGCGATCGTCGTCGGCGATTCCACCCAGACGGTCTACCACGCCAACCAGTTCTACCGTCCCGCGCTGCCGCGTTCGTTCTTCAACGCCTCCACCGGCTACGGCACCCTCGGCTACGGCCTGCCGGCCGCCATCGGCGCGCAGCTCGGCGAGCCAGACCGGCCGGTGATCGCCCTCGTCGGCGACGGCGGCGTGCTGTTCACCATCGGCGAACTCGCCGCGGCGGTGGAAGCCGGCGCGCCGGTGATCGTCATCCTCTGGAACAACGATGGCTATGGCGAGATCCGCAGCTACATGACGGCGCGGCAAATCACCCCGGTCGGCGTCGACCTCAAGGTGCCGGACTTCATCCGCATCGCGGAGGGTTTCGGTTGCGCGGCCGAACGCGTGCGCAGCTTCGCCGGGCTCGCCGACGCCCTCGTTGCCGCCCACGAGCGCTTCGTGCCGACGCTGATCGAGATCCGCGCCGACGCCCCGTTCATCCGGGAATGCCTCTGAGGGCGGCGGCCGCCCCGGGCCGTTGCTGCTCCGCCCTGCCCCGGGGGCGCCGGGACGATGCCGGCGCTGCCGTGCCCGGGCCAGACCCGGCCTCGGCTGCATCCCGGGAGGCCGTCCCTTCAGGCACACGCGGACGATTCCCCTTGAAGCGGCGCCATCCCAGGATTGGTGCGACACGATGCCGTGAGGCGGCGACGGAACCGCTGTCCGAACCGGTCCCAAAGAAACAACCGGCTTGCCGTCTTTCGCAAGTGCAGCGAAACTCCCGCCTCACGGAAGGCCGCCGGGCGGCCGGAATGGTTCGGCCCTGGCGCCTTCCGGAGCACGATCACGCTTGCCTGAAGCCGTGAGCGTGTCCGAAGGACTCGTTCCGGACGCCTTTCGACGGACTGCTTGATCCGTCCGGAACGGAACCGCCGCCGGAGAACCATGCGCCGAGACACGATGACCGCGCCCTCGCTCCGCTCGCTCGCCCTCATCCGCCCCGACGGGACGGGTGCGCTCGACGCTGCGGTTGCAACCGGCGCGGATGCGGTGGTGATCGATCTCGCGCCGTTCCGCGATGCCGCCCTTGTGGACGCGCGGACCCGCACGGCGGCGCTGCTCGCGGCGATGCCGCGCGGCGGCGGCGCGCCGCTCCGGTTCGTGCGCGTTCACCCCATCGCGTCGGGCCTCGTCGATGGCGACCTCGATGCGGTGATCGCTGCCGGGCCGGACGGCATCGTGCTGCCGGGCGCGGACCCCGACGGCATCGGCCGTCTGGCGCTGCGCATCGCCGTACGCGAGGCGCGGCTCGGGCTCGATGCCGGTGCGGTGTCGATCATCGCGATGGTGGCGGAGGACGCGGCCGGGCTTCTGAAGCTGTGCGGCGCGCAGCCGGCAGGGCGCCTCGCGGCCCTCGGCTTCTGTCCCGCCCGGTTTCGCGGCGCGGTCGGCACTCCCGGACGGCTCGCCAATGGGCGGGAAGATGCCGGCGCGGCCGACCTGCTGGCGCGCGGATTGGTGGCGGCGGCCGCCGCGGCGGCCGGCGTGGCCGCGCTGATCGACCTGACGGCGGAGACCGCGGCGCAGAGCGACAATCATGCGACCGAAGAATTGGGCGCGCTCGCCCGCCGCGCGCTCCGCGACGGCTTCACCGGCGGCTTCGCCTCGGCCCCGGAAGGCATCGCCGCGCTGAACGGGGTGTTCCGCGGCGAAGAAGCCGCAGTGGGGTGAGGCCCGCTTCGCCGCGCCAAGCGGCCGTCCGCCCACATCGGACAGGAAGGCCACTCCCCGGCAAGGACGCAGATTTCACGAACAGATGCGACCGCCTCGCCGCACGTCACCGGAAGCCCCGATGACGTGCGTCTCGCTGGCCGGCACGCCGCTCAGGCCCCCGCGCGCTTGACGCCGATGGCCGCAGCCACCGCAGCCGACGCGGCGGCGGGGTCGCGGGCGGCGATGGCGTCGGCGGCGGCGCGGTAGGAGGCGGCGGCGGCGCGGCGGCGCGGCGGCGCGGCCGCCGAGAGGGCGAGGCCGAGGGCCGCGACAAGGCCGGCGAAGGCCTGGTTGCCGCTGCCCGTCAGCAGTTCCGCGGCGATGCGGTTCTCGGCGGTGACGGACTCGGCGCGGTCGCTTCCCGCGGCCTCGAACGCCGCGACCGCAGCCGACAGGCGCTCGACCGACGCGGCGGCCGGCCGGCGCGCCGCGAGCGCGGCGGCATCGGGCAGCACCGTCGCCCGGAGCGCGAGGAGGTCGGCGGCGAGCGGGCCGCGCAGGTCGTCGTCGGCGAGCGACCATTTCACGAGATCGGCGTCGAGCACGCTCCACGAGGCGCGCGGCAGCACCAGCGTGCCCGCGCGGCGGACGGTGCGGATCATGCCCTTGCCGGCGAGGATCTTCACCGCCTCGCGCAGGATGTTGCGGCCGACGCCGAGCGCCAGGCAGATTTCGCTTTCGACCGGCAGGGTCTCGCCGGGCAGGTACTCGCCCCGCACGATCGACGTGCCGATCACGCGGGCGGCACGCTGGGCGAGGCTTTCGGCGGGCGGACGGACGGGCTTTCTCGTCGCGGCGGGCGCGGACGCGGCACCCGACCCGGAGGACCCGGCCTTGGAGGACCCCGCCTTGGGAGATGCTGCCTTGGGAGATGCTGCCTTGGGAGATGCGGCGTTGCGGGATGGCGCCTTGGGCGACGCAGCTTTGGGCGACGCAGCTTTGGGCGACGCAGCTTTGGGCGATGCAGCTTTGGGCGATGCCGCGACCGCCCTGCCGGACCTGCCCGTCTTCCTGGAACCGCCGTCAGATCGCGCCATCCGAGCCCCTTCCGCGTTCCGGAGCGGCTGGCTCTCGCCCGGCGGACGCCCGTCTCCGGCCGTCCGGCCGGCGCACGGCCAGCCTCATCCTCTCTCGAGCCACCCGCGCCGGGCATGGTCCAGCGGCATCGGATCGGATGCACCGGCGTCTGACGCCACTATGGTCCTATCTTGCGGCCCCGTAAATCCCACGATTGTTGCAGTGCGAAACCTTTCAGCGGCCGTAGCGCGAGATGGCGAGATCGTCCGCCGCGATCTCCGGCTTGCGGCCGGAAATCAGGTCGGCGATCACCTGCGCGGAGCCGCACGACATGGTCCAGCCGAGCGTGCCGTGGCCGGCATTGACATAGAGGTTCGGATAGCGCGTCGGGCCGACGATGGGGGTCGAATCCGGCGTCATCGGCCTGAGGCCCGTCCAGAAGAACTCGTCGGTCATGCGGCCGCCGGTCGGGAACAGGTCGTTGATGGAGAGTTCGAGCGTCTCGCGCCGTTCCTTGAGCAGCACGCGCTTGTAGCCGGAGAGTTCCGCCATGCCGCCGATGCGGATGCGGTCGCCGAGGCGCGTGATCGCCACCTTGTAGAGGTCGTCGAGCACGGTGGAGACCGGCGCGCCCTCCGGATCGACGATCGGCAGCGTCAGCGAATAGCCCTTCACGGGATAGATCGGCGCGTCGATGCCGAGCGGCCGCAGCAGTTGCGGCGCGAACGACGCGAGCGCGACCAGATAGGTGTCGCCGGTGATGGTGCCACCATCGGTCTCGATGCCGGTGATCCGGCCGCCGTCCGCGCGGATGCGGCGGATGGTGGTGTTGAAATGGAACTTCACGCCGAGCGCCTCGGCCATCGGCGCCAGCCGCTCGGTGAACATCTGGCAGTCGCCGGTCTCGTCGTTCGGCAGCCGCAGACCGCCGACGAAATCGGCGCGGGCGCGCGCGAGCGCCGGCTCGGCCGCGATGCAGCCCGCCCGGTCGAGCAGCTCATAGGGCACGCCGTACTGCCGGAGCACCGCGATGTCCTCGGCGGCGTGGTCGAGCTCCTGCTGGGTGCGGAACAATTGCAGGGTGCCGAGCTCGCGCTCGTCGTAATGGATGTTGGTCGCCTGCCGCAGCGCCTTGAGGCAGTCGCGGCTATATTCCGCCAGCGCCACCATGCGCCCCTTGTTCACGGCATAGGCCGTGTGGGTGCAGTTCATCAGCATCCGGAACAGCCACGCATACATGTGCGGGTCGAGCTGCGGGCGGATGACCAGCGGGCCATGCTTGTGGAACAGCCACTTCAGCGCCTTCTGCGGAATGCCCGGCGCCGCCCACGGCGAGGCATAGCCCGGCGAGACCTCGCCCGCATTGCCGAAGCTCGTCTCCATCGCCACGCCCGGCTGGCGGTCGACGACCTCGACCTCGTGCCCCGCCCGGGCGAGATAATAGGCGGACGTGACACCGACGACCCCCGCGCCGAGGACAACGACCTTCATGATCAAACTCCAGTCCAGAACGGGACGGCGCCCGTCCGGGCGCCGCGTTGCAATTATCCGACCAGTTCGCCACGCCGCTCAGCCGATATAGCGGCGGTGATAGCGCGAACCGAGGCCGGTGAGGATTTCGTAGCCGATGGTGTGGGCGGCGGCGGCCACGTCGTCGACCGACTGGTGCGGCCCGATGAGTTCCACCGGGGCGCCATCGAACAGCCGGCCGGGCGGCACCGCGGAGGCGTCGAGCGTCGCGGAATCCATCGAGATGCGCCCGACGAACGGCAGCGCGATCCCCTCGAAATAGGCCGACCCGGTGTTGGAATGGCTGCGCAGCCAGCCGTCCGCGTAGCCGACGGCGAGGGTCGCGATGCGCATCGGCCGGTCGGCGCGGAAGCTGTAGCCGTAGCCGACCGCGCATCCCGGCGCGATGTCGCGCACCTGGATGACCCGGCCGTCGAGCCGCACCACCGGCTTCATGGGATTCGGGAGGCCCGGAACCGGGGCCAGCCCGTAGAGCGCCGCACCCGGCCGCACCATGTCGAAATGATAGGCAGGGCCGAGATGGATGCCCGCCGAATTGGCGAAGCAGGCCGGCGCCGCGGGCAGCAGCCGGCGGCGGGCCTCGAACGCCGCGAGCTGCTCGGCATTGGCCGGATGCTCCGGCTCGTCGCCGCAGGCGAGATGGCTCATGACGGCCTTGAGTTCGATGCCGGCGAGCGTCGCAGGCGTGTCGGCCAGCGCCTCGATTTCCGCGAGCGGCAGGCCGAGCCGCGACATGCCGGTATCGATCTGAATGACGCCCGGCAGCGCCCGGCCGTGGCGGCGGGCATAGGCGGCCCAGGCCTCGACCTGCCGCAGGTCGTTCAGCACCGGCGTCACGCCCGCCTCGGCGCACTCGGCCTCGGCATCCGGCATCAGCCCGTTCAGCACATAGATCGCGGCGGACGAAGGCAGGTGGGGCCGCAACCGCAGCCCTTCCTCGAGATGGGCGACGAAGAAGTGCCGGCATCCGGCGGCGGCGAGCACCGGCGCCACACGGTCGGCGCCGAGGCCGTAGGCGTCCGCCTTCACGACGGCGGCGCAGGCCGCGCCGGACGCACGCGCCTGGAGGGCGAGATAATTGTCGCGGATCGCCGAAAGGTCGACGGTGAGCCACGCACCGGCATGTTCGGCGGTGGGCCACGGAATGGCGTTCGCCACGGCGACTTGCGACAGGGACACCATCCGACCTCTCCTCCGTGAAGCGCCTGCGACCCGGACCACGACGGCCGGGCCGAACGCATCGAAGCTTTTGAAACCAGACCCGATTTTCCCGCCGGCGGCCAACGCCCCGTCCGGTCGGCACCGTCGGAAACCCGAACGCCCGCATCCGTGCCAGCCACAAGGATGGCAGAAGGACGACGCAATTTCATTGCGATCTGCGCATGAAATTGCCATCTGCAAGATTATTTCCGCATATCATGCGGGAAAATGGAGGAAAGCTGCATGGCCGTGCTCGACGCCATCGACGAACGCATCATCGCGCTCTTGCGCAGCGACGGCCGGCTGAGCAACGCGCGGCTCGCCGAGGCGGTCGGGCTGTCGCAATCGGCCTGCCTCAGGCGGCTGCACGCGCTCGAAACGAGCGGCGTGATCCGCGGCTACACCGCCATCGTCGACCTGCCGGACGAGGCGGACGTCACCGTCGTCTATGTCCACATCACCCTCGACCGGCAGACCGAGGATTATCTCGACCGCTTCGAGGCCGGCGTGCGCCGCTGCCCGGACGTGCGGGAGTGCTACCTGATGACCGGCATCGCCGATTATGTGCTGAGGGTGGAGGCAGCGAGCGTCGCCGACTATGAGCGGGTTCACCGCGAGCAGCTTTCGCGCCTGCCCGGCATCGCGCGCATCCAGTCGAGCTTTACGATCCGCAGCGTCGTGCGCGCCGGCTCCGGCCCCGGCCGCCGCTGAGCCGCCCGTGAACTCGCTATCGATGAGAATGACGCGCTCAGACGCGGCTGATTGTGGCCGCTTACAACTGGCAGATTATGCGCCGGAACGGTTTCGCGTTGCGGACATAGCCATTCCGGGGCGCGTCGGATTTTTCGTCAAGCACGGCAGCAGAGTAGGCCTCGTCGAGGCGCATTGTCTTCCAACCGATACGCTCGTTGCTATTGCTGCCACCGCGTACCTGCCAGACGCTCATTGCGAGGTTGCCGGCAGTCGTCTCCCCAACGGTGTGAACCTCGACAACCCGAGAATAGCCATCGTAGCGCAACTCAAGGCACTTGCCGCTTCTCAACGCTGAACACGCCAACTCTGTCCACATGGCGAGCATCCTAAAGGTTGCCTCAGAGCAGAATACCCGATTCACGCGTGGCTCGCGAAGTATGTAACGCCCCAAAACGAAGGCACCCCGGAACGGCTGTTCCGGGGTGCCTGTGGTCAGACTGGGTGGCGAGGCGAAATCAGGCCTTGCCTTCGGTGTCGTTGCGCATCTCGTACCACATCGCGTTCAGGATCGCGAAGGAGCAGGCGAGCCCGAGGCCGAGGATCCAGGAGAAGTACCACATGGCTGCTTTGCTCCGTGTCAGTAGGCGTTGGGGTTGCGGTCGATGGTGGTGGTCGAGACCGTGCCGCGCATCACCCGGTAGACCCACGCGGTGTAGACCAGGATGATCGGCAGGAAGATCACGGTCGTGATCAGCATGATCCACAGCGTCAGGTGGCTCGACGAGGCGTCCCACACCGTCAGGCTGGCGTTCGGATCGACCGAAGACGGCAGCAGGAACGGGAACAGCGAGAGACCGGCCGTCGAGATGATGCCGAGGATGCCGACGGCCGAGCCGAGGAAGGCGAGCGGCCGGATGCGGGCGGCGAGGCAGAGCGCCGCGATCACGAAGCCGGCGAAGCCCAGCACCGGAGCGGTGATCATCCACGGATGGGCGGCATAGTTGGCGAGCCAGGTGCCGGTGTTGGCCGAGACCGTCTTGCCGAGCGGGTTCGAGGGCCCGAGCGGGTTCTGCACGCTCGTCACCACATAGGCGCCGAGGTGGTTGGCCACCCAGTAGCCGCCGACCGCGAACAGCACCACCGTCGCCAGCGCGGCGATGATGCCGTAGCTGCGCGCCCGCGCCGCCACGG
The DNA here is from genome assembly GCF_900148505.1 of Pseudoxanthobacter soli DSM 19599. NCBI lineage: Bacteria > Pseudomonadati > Pseudomonadota > Alphaproteobacteria > Hyphomicrobiales > Segnochrobactraceae > Pseudoxanthobacter > Pseudoxanthobacter soli. The sequence goes on from NZ_FRXO01000015.1 coordinate 29,071, forward strand.
TGCCGTCGGTCTTCCAGACCAGCAGCGTCGCGCCATGGGTGACGAGCATCGCCACGCTGACGAGACCGCCGAGCAGCGCGAACGGCGTAAGCAGGCCGAAGAACGTGCCGTGATAGGCCGGCCGCAGGGTCTCATCCAGCGAGAACGGCACGCCGAGCAGCACGTTGCCGACCGCGACGCCAAAGATCAGCGCCGGCACGAAGCCGCCGATGAACAGCGCCCAGTCCCACAGCGAGCGCCACGCCGGGTTCTCGATCTTGCCGCGGAACTTGAAGCCCACGGGCCGGAGGATGAGGGCGAGCAGGATCACCATCATCGCGAGATAGAAGCCCGAGAACGACACCGCGTAGAGCGCCGGCCAGGCGGCGAAGATCGCGCCGCCGCCGAGGATGAGCCACACCTGGTTGCCTTCCCACACCGGGCCGATGGTGTTGATCACCACCCGGCGTTCGTCGTCGGTCCTGCCGACGAACGGCAGCAGCGCCGCCGTTCCGAGATCGAAGCCGTCCATGATCGCGAACCCGATCAGGAGGACGCCGAGCAGAAGCCACCAGATGATCCGCAAGGTCTGGTAGTCGAGAGGAATGAGCTGGTCCATGGGATTGGTCCTTGCAGATCAGGAGCGGCTGGCGACCGCGCTGGCGGGCCTGAAGGCAGCCCCCGGCGCAATCGGCTCGTCCATGGGAAGGTGCAGCGGCTTCGGTCCGTGACCGATGGTCTTGATCATCAGCCAGACCTCGATGATCGCGAGCGTCGAGTAGATCGCCACGAACATCGTGAGGCTGAGGGCCAGATCGAGCACCGTCAGGCCCGAGGTCGCATAGAAGGTCGGCAGCACGCCTTCGATGATCCAGGGCTGGCGGCCATATTCGGCGATGAGCCAGCCGAATTCGATCGCGACCCACGGCAGCGGCAGGCTCCACAGCGCCACGTGCAGGAACAGGCGGTTTTCGCCGATCTTGTTGCGCGAGGCGATCCAGAACGCGACCGCGAAGAAGGCGATGAAGTAGAAGCCGAGCGCCACCATGGTGCGGAACGAGAAGAACAGCGCGATCACGTTCGGCACGGTGCTTTCGGCCGCCGCGGCGACCTGCTCGTCGGTCGCGTTCTCGATGTCCGGCCGGTACTGCTTGAGCAGGAGGCCGTAGCCGAGGCTGCGCCAGGTCTGGTCGAACTTGGCCCGCGCCTCAGCATCGGTCGGGTTCTTGCGGATGGTCTGCAGCGACTCGTAGGCCACCACGCCGTTGCGGATCTGACCGGCGGCACGCTCGACGAGATCGTTGATGCCGAGCAGCGGCGTCGTCAGCGAGCGGGTGGTCAGCAGGCCGAGCACGTAGGGGATGCGCACCTCGAAGGCGTTGGTGTGCGTCGCCTGGTCCGGGATGGTGAAGAGCTCGAAGCTCGCCGGCGCGGACTCGGTCTCCCACATCGCCTCCATGGCGGCGACCTTCATCTTCTGATGCTCGGTCGCGAGATAGCCGCTCTCGTCACCCAGCACGACCACCGACAGCGCGGAGGCAAGGCCGAAGCTCGCCGCGACCGCGATGGAGCGCTTGGCGAGCGCGGTGTGACGGTTGCGCAGGAGGTAGAACGCGCTGATCGACAGCACGAACATCGCGCCGGTGACGTAGCCGGCCGAAACGGTGTGCACGAACTTCGCCTGGGCGACCGGGTTGAACAGCACCGCGGCGAAGTCGGAGACTTCCATGCGCATGGTGTCGGGATTGAACACCGCGCCGGTCGGGTTCTGCATCCAGCCGTTGGCGATCAGGATCCAGAGGGCCGAGAAGTTGGCGCCGAAGGCGACCAGCCAGGTGACGACCAGATGGCCCACCTTGGAAAGCCGGTCCCAGCCGAAGAAGAACATGCCGACGAAGGTCGCTTCCAGGAAGAAGGCCATCAGGCCTTCGATGGCGAGCGGAGCGCCGAAGATGTCGCCGACATAGTGGCTGTAGAAAGACCAGTTCGTGCCGAACTGGAACTCCATGACGATGCCGGTGGCGACACCCATCGCGAAGTTGATGCCGAAGAGCGTGCCCCAGAACATCGTCATCTGCCGCCAGATCGGGCGGTTGGTCATGACGTAGACGCTCTCCATGATCGCCAGCATGAAGGAAAGGCCGAGCGTCAGGGGGACGAATAGAAAGTGATATAACGCGGTTGCCGCAAACTGCAGCCGCGAAAGATCGACGACGGTGAAATCGATCATCGGTCTTGCCTCGCTGGGTCCGGTCGCCGTGGTGCCCGCCGGCAGGCAGCGCCTGCGTGCCCCCACACAGAATACGGCCCTCTCCACTTGAGAGGACCTCCAGAGCGGACCTAACGCCCACGCCGCCCCGGGAACCTTGATCCGCGTCAAGGCACGCCGGGCGCCCCCATTCTTGAAGTTGGACGTATTGACGCGGGGCGGGAGAATGCGCGCGCCCGCCCGCCTACATTGCGCTTGAATGCAGCCCGTGCCCCGAAGCCGGAGCTGATGCCGGAGCTTTCGGGGTGAGACCGACCGACGGAAAAGGAATCGCCATGGCGCCGGGAAACGACAGGCCCGGAAACGGCAGAAGCGGCGCCGGAGCGGGGGCGGATGACGTCGGGCAGGCGCGCGAGCCGTCGCCGGTCGATTCGGCCGTGGGCGAGGCGGCGGAAGCCGCGGCGCTGCCGCGCAAGCCCGGCCGCGCCGAGTCGCGCTGGCTTCGCGGCCTGCAGGGCCATGCCCGCGGGCCGCTGATGATCGCCATCGCCGCGCCGCTCGTGGCCGGCGTGCTGGTCGTGTTCCAGGCCTTCCTGCTCGCCCACGTGCTGGACCGCGCGATCTCGGGACACGCCCCGGCCAGGGACCTTCTGCCCGGGGTGATCGCGTTCGCGCTGATCATCATCGGCCGCGGGCTGATCGGGCGCGTCGGCGAGGAGGCCGGGGCCGTGGCGGCGGAGCGCATCAAGGCGCTGCTGCGGCGATCCCTGTTCTCCCATCTGATGGCGGCGCCGCCGGCCTGGGTGCGCGGGCGCGCCTCCGGTGCCATGGCCTCGGTGCTGATGGAGCAGGTCGAGGCCATCGACGGCTTCTTCTCGCGCTTCCTGCCGGCGATGATCGCCGCCGCCGTGCTGCCGATCGCCTTTGCGGTGACGGTGATGCCGTTCGAACCCATCGCCGGGCTGCTGTTCTTCGTGTCCGCGCCGATGATCCCGCTGTTCATGGCGCTCGTCGGCTGGGGCGCGGAAGCCGCGAGCCGCCGTCACCTCAATGCGTTCGCCCGGCTTTCCGGCTTCTTCGCCGACCGGGTGCGCGGCATCGCCACGCTGAAGCTCTACGGCCGCGCCGAAGCGGAGGCCGACGCCGTGAAGGCCGCCAGCGACGACCTGCACCAGCGCACGCTGGCGGTGATGCGGATCGCGTTCCTGTCCTCGGCGGTGCTTGAATTCTTCGCCGCGCTCGGGGTGGCCGGCGTCGCGCTCTATATCGGCCTCACCTATCTCGATCTCATCAGCATCTGGTCGCTGCCGCTGACGCTGCAGATCGGCCTGTTCTGCCTGGTGATGGCACCGGAGGTCTATCTGCCGCTGCGGGTGCTGGCCGCGCATTATCACGACCGCGCCAACGCGCTCGCCGCCGTCAACGAGATCGGCGCGGCGTTCGATTCGCTGCCGGCGGTCGGAGCCGAACCCGAGAGCGCACCGGCCCCGGCCGCCGCCCGCCCGACGGCTGCGCTCGGCCTCGACATCGGCCGCCTGCGGCTTGCGACGCCGGACGACGCGCGGATGCTGCTCGACGGCGTCGACCTCGCCATCGCGCCCGGCGAGCACGTCGCGATCATCGGCGAAAGCGGCATCGGCAAGTCGACCCTGATCGAGGCGCTGTGCCGGCTGCGCGCGTTCGAGGGCGACATCCGCCTCGGCGGTCGCGCGCTCGCCGACATCGACGAGGCGGAACTGCGGGCGACGATGGCGGTGCTGGGCCAACGGCCGCATCTGTTCCGCGGCACCCTCGCGGACAATATCCGCCTCGGGCGGCGGGAGGCGGACGATGCCGCCGTCGCCGAGGCCGCGCGGCTCGCGGGCGTCTCCGCCTTCGCCGACAGCCTGCCGGACGGGCTCGCCACATTCGTCGGCGAACGCGGCCACGGCGTCTCGGGGGGCGAGGCCCAGCGGGTGGCGCTCGCGCGCCTCTTCCTGCGCGACCCCTCCGTGATCCTGCTCGACGAGCCGACCGCCCATCTCGACGGCGAGACGGAGCGGCGCGTTCTCGATGCCGTCGTGGCGTTCGCGCGGGGGCGCACCCTCGTGGTGGCGACGCATTCCCCGGCCGTCGCCCAGCGCATGGACCGCATCTTCCGCATCGCCGGCGGCGGCCTCCTGCCCGTTCCCCACCGCCGCGGCCGCCGCGACGGCACCGCCGCCGCCGACGGCCAGGCGTGAAGGAGACCCCGATGCACGCCCTCCTCGCCTTTCGCAAGCCGTTCGCCCGCCGAGCCGGCCGCCTCGCGCTCGCACTCGTTCTGGCGGCGGTCACGCTTGCCGCCGGCATCGGCCTGCTCGGTGTTTCCGGCTGGTTCATCACCGCCTGCGCGCTGGCCGGCGCCGGCTCGATGTTCAATTTTCTCGGCCCCTCCGCCATGGTGCGCGGCCTGTCGCTGCTGCGCATCGTGGCGCGCTACGGCGAGCGGCTGGTCGGCCATGACGCCACCCTCGGCCTGCTCGCCGACCTGCGCGCGTTCGTGTTCCGGGCGCTGATCCCGCTCGCCCCGTTCCTGACCCGCGGCCGCGACTGGACCTCCGGCGACATCGTCTCGCGGCTCACCGCCGATGTCGACGCGCTCGATACCCTGTTCCTGACGGCGATCACGCCGGCGCTGACGGTGCTGCTGCTCGGCCTCGCCGTCGCGGCGCTGATGGCGGGGGCGATTCCCGCGGCGGCACTGGTCGTCGCCTGCGGCGTGGTGATCGTCGCGATCGTGGTGCCGCTCGTGACGGTGCGGCGGGGCCGCAAGCCGGGCCGCGCGGTCGTCGCGGCGTCCGCCGAGGTGCGCGCCGCGGTGCTCGACGGGCTCGACGGCCACACCGACCTTGCCGCGCTCGGCGCGCTCGATGAGGCGCGGGAGCGCGTGCGCGCCGCCAGCGCCGCGCTCTCGGCCGCGCGGCTCGGCCAGATCCGGGCCGGTGCCGACGGCGCGCTCGCCGTGCAGGTGGTCGCCGGGGTGGTGCTGACGGGCGTGCTGTGGTTCGGCCTCACCGGCCTCGGTGCCGGCGAAGGGGCGCTGTCCGGGCCGGTCCTCGTCGGCTGGCTGCTCGCCGGCTTCGCGATCTTCGAGGCCGCCGGACCGGCCGCGCGCGGCGCGAGCCGCGTCGGCGCGGCGATGGCCGCCGCCGCACGCCTCGCCGCGCTGACGGAGGCGAAGCCGGTCGTGCGCGATCCGCAGCGCCCGGCCGCGCTTCCCGACGGCGCCATCGTGTTCGACGACGTGCGCTTCGCCTACGATCCCGCCCGCCCGGTGCTCGACGGCGTGTCGCTGACGGTATCCCCCGGCGAAAGGGTGGCGATCGTCGGGCCGAGCGGCATCGGCAAGTCGACCCTCGTCAACCTCCTGCTGCGCCTCGACGATCCGCAGGCTGGCGCGATCCGCATCGGCGGCGCCGACATCCGCGACGTCGCGCAGGCGGAGCTTCACCGCCGCATCGCGCTGATGTCGCAGGATACCCCGGTGTTTCTCGGCAGCGTGCGCGACAATCTGCTGATCGGCGATCCCGCGGCGGACGATGCCGCCTGCTTCCGCGCGCTCGCCGCCGCCCGGCTCGAGGGCTTCGTGCGCAGCCTGCCCTCGGGGCTCGATACCTGGCTCGGCGAAGCCGGCCGTACGCTTTCGGTCGGGCAGGCCCGCAGGCTCTGCCTCGCACGCGCGCTGCTGTCGCCGGCCCCGGTCATCGTGCTCGACGAGCCGACCTCGAGCCTCGACCACGAGACCGAAAGCGGCTTCCTCGCCGATCTCGCGACGGCGACGCAGGGCCGGACCGTGGTGATGGTGACGCACGCCCACCTGCCGCACGGCGCGGTCGACCGCGTGCTGAAGCTCGACGGCGGCAGGCTGCTGCCGGCCGCCGCCTGAAGTTTAGGAAGACTATCGAAAATCGCCCGGCCGGATCGCTTCACCCGGCCGGAAACACGCGCCCCGCCGTTCAGGCCGGGGTCGGGACGTCGGCACCGAGCAGTCCGTCGGACTTCAGGCGCTGCCAGAACGCGGCCGGGATCGGCGTCTCGAACCATGCGAGGTTCTGGCGGATGCGCTCGGGCTTGGCCATGCCGAGCACGACGCTCTTCACCGCCGGATGGCCGAAGGCGAACTGCACCGCCGCCGCCTGGATCGGGATGCCGAATGCGTCGCACACCGCGTTCAGCTTCAGCGTCTGCTCGATGATCTCGGCCGGTGCGTCGCCATAATCGAACTTGGCACCCGGCCGCGCGCCCTTGGCGAGAATGCCCGAATTGAACACGCCCACCGCCACGACATCGACATTGCGCTTGCTGGCTTCGGGCAGGAAATCGGCCAGCGCCTCCTGGTCGAGCAGCGAATAGCGGCCAGCCAGCATGACGATGTCGAGGTCGGCGTCGCGGATGAAGCTCGACGCCACTTCGGATTCGTTGACGCCGATGCCGATGGCGCCGACCTGGCCCGCGCGGCGCAGCTCGTCGAGCGCGCGATAGCAGCCCTCCACCGCGGTGCGATAGTTCAGGTCGAACGCCTCGCCCTGATTCCGGCGGTCGATGTCGTGGATATAGAGGATGTCGATGCGCGAGACGCCGAGGCGGGCGAACGACTGCTCCAGCGAGCGGAACGTCGCGTCGTAGCCGTAATCGATCACCGGCTTCAGCGGCAGCGGCGCGAAGTAGCCGGTGCCCTTGAACGCCTCGCCATAGGGCGGCACGAAATAGCGGCCGACCTTGGTGGAGAGCAGGAAGCTGTCGCGCGGCACCTGACGCAGGAAGCGGCCGACCCGGATTTCGCTGAGGCCGCTGCCATAGAGCGGCGCGGTGTCGAAGTAGCGGATGCCGGCGGCATAGGCCTCCTCCAGCGTCGCGTCCGCGACGGCCTCGGGAACCGCCTCGTAGAGATTGCCGATGCCGGCCGCGCCGTAGCCGATCCGAACGGACATCGGCTTGGCGGAAAGCGCGGAGGAAGCGGGCTTGGTGTCGGTCATCCGGAACGTTCCTCGATCAGGGAGCGACTCGACGGCATGGCCGAGCCGTTGAAGCGCGCGGATGCTATCGGCACGGTACTTAAACCGCAATGTACCGGCCGGCGATTTCCCGCCTCCGTTTCGTGAACGTGGCGCGGACGGCCGCTCAGCCGCCGGCCTTGTCCGTCTGCCACTCACGGAACGGATGCGTGACCAGATTGGAGTTCTGGTATCGCGGATCGCCGGTCACCTCGGTGCCGAGCCACGCCGGCATCTCGACGTGATCGTCGGGGTGGCGAAGCTCGATCTCCACCAGCACGAGCCCGGCATTGGCGCCGCCGAATTCGTCGACGGTCCACAGCGCGCCGTGGTGGACGACCTCGTGGCGGACCTTCTCGATCACCGGCTCGGAGGGGAAAAGCTCAAGCATCTGCTCGGCGTCCGCGCGCGGCACCTCGTATTCGAACTCGTGACGCACCCGGTCCGACACGGCGCCCTTGATGGTGATGAAAGCCTTGTCGCCGGCGATGCGGATGCGGGCGACCACCATCGGCGTGCGGACGAAATAGCCCTGCCGGATATCGACCGGGTTGCGCGCCTCCTTCCGCCAGGCATCGTCCTTGACGAGGAATTTCCGCTCGATCTCGAGGGCCATGGCGCCGCTGTCCGTTCCCGGTGGCATCAGCCAGATTGTGATCCGAAAAGCCACGCGAACGCCAGTCCGGCGAATGGTCGCGCACGGCGTTTCATCGTCCGTCTCGCTTCTCCCCCTCAATCCTCCATGACGGGCCGTCCATTGGTCGCGTCGTATTTGAGAATGTCCGCCCTCATCCGGTCCTGCCACCGGGCGACGAACTCACTTGTGTCGGACGCGTGCAGGTGTGCGGCCAGCGACGGCTGGTCCCGCCAGCGCTCGACGACGAGGAGGCGCGCGGCATCGCGATCGTCGACTGCGACGGCATAGAACTGGTTGCCGTCGCGCTGCCGGCTGCGGCGTGCGAGAGCCTCGATATCGGCGGTGAAGGCGTCCAGATCGCTTGGATCGACCTGAACATGGCCTGCGACGATCAGCATCGGGCGCTCCTTATGCCGGGGGAAATGGCCGTCATCGCTTCACTCATGGCGTGCCGCCTCGCGTTCCGCGTCACGCGACGGTGAGGACGATCTTGCCCTGGATGCCGCCGCGTGCGGCCCGCTCGTGCGCCCTCGCCGCCTCCGCCAGCGGAAAGGTGCTGTCGACGACGACGCGGACGGTGCCGTCCTCCAGCAGGCGGGCGGCTTCGGCGAGCTGCGCGCCGCTGGAGCGGACCTGGGTCGTCGATATCGTGATGCCGCGCTTTTCCGCCTCGTCGTGGCCGGCGAAGCCGAGCGGATAGACCGGCAGGAGGAAGCCACCGCGCTTCAGCGTGGCGAGGAAGCGGCCGGTCTCCGCGCCGCCCACCGTATCGAGCACGACATCCACGTCGCGCACGATCTCGTCCGCCGCGACCTGCGTGTAGTCGATGAACCGGTCCGCGCCGAGGTCGCGCATCAGCGCCTCGTTCTTGCCCGACGCGACGGCGATGACGCGCGCGCCCTTCCAGCGGGCGAGTTGCACGGCGAGATGGCCGACGCCGCCGCCCGCACCGTTGATCAGAACCGTTCTGCCGTCGAGCGGCGGGGGAACATGCGCCCGGGGCTGGAACGGGTTCGGCGCGTCGTGGCCGAGATCGATCAGGAACTGCCAGGCCGTGAGCAGCGACATCGGCGCGCCCGCCGCACGGACATGATCGATGCCGGCCGGCTTCCGCGCGAGGTCCGATGCCGGCACGGCGACATATTCGGCATAGGCCTTGTTGCCTTCCATGGCTTCGGCCGGGAAGCGCACCATCGCATAGACGTCGTCGCCGGGCGCGAAGCCTGCCACGCCCGGACCGACCGTCTCGACCACGCCGGACACGTCCGATCCCAGGATCAGCGGGAAGGCGGGAGAGGGCTGCCATTCGGGCGGAAGCGAGCGGTAGCCGTCGCGGAGATACCAGTCCGGCGGATTGAGGCCGGCCGCATGGGCGCGCACCAGAACCTCGCCCGGCGCGGGAACGGGACGCGGCGCATCCTCGTAGTGCAGCACCTCGGGGCCGCCGAAGGCGTGAAGCCGAACGGCCTTCATGCTGTTGGTCATTGCCTGCTCCATCGGAAGATCATCGTCCGGGAGATATGACCCGAGAGGCTGGATTTGATAATCGTGCCGGAACTCGCTTTAGTCATGCCATGAAGGAACAGATTGCACTTGAGCGACTGACCGGCCTGATCGCGTTCGCGCGCGCCGGATCGATGGGCAGCTACACCGCCGCCGCCCGGTCGCTGGCGATTTCACCCTCGGCGGTGAGCAAGAGCATCCAGCGGCTGGAGAAGACCCTCGGCATAGCCCTCTTCACCCGCACCACCCGCTCGCTGACGCTGACCCCCGAGGGGCGCGACCTTCACGAGCGCGCCCTCGCCCTGCTGCGGGCCGCGGAGGAGATCGAGCAGGTGGCGAAGGCCGCCCGGTCGGAGCCTTCGGGCACGCTGCGGGTCGCGGCCTCCCTGCCGATCGGCATCCACGTGATCGCCCCGGCCCTGCCGGCATTCCGCGCGCGCCATCCCGATGTGGAGGTCGACCTTCGGCTGAGCGACCGGTTCGTCGATATCGTCGAGGACGGCATCGATATCGCCGTGCGGATCGGCGATCCCGGCGACTCGCGGCTGCTGTCGCGCCGGCTGGCGCCGCACCTGTTCTGCTGTTTCGCCTCGCCCGCCTATCTCGCCGCGCGCGGCACGCCCTCCCATCCCGACGAACTGGAGACCCACGACACCGTCAGCTTCCGCTATCAGAGCACCGGCCATGTGATGCGCTGGCCGTTCCGCGTCGGCGACCGCGAGATCGAGGTGGTGCCGGCCTCCGGCATCGTGGTGGATGCGAGCGAGGCGGTGATCGCGGCGCTCGTGGCCGGTGGCGGCATCGGCATCAGCGCGAGCTTCATCGCGGCGCCTCATGTGGCGCGCGGCGATCTGGTGCCGGTGCTGTCCGCCTATGCGGTCGAACGGCACAACATCACGGCGCTCTGGCCGCAAAGCCGCCGCTCCAATCCCGCCGTGCGCGCGTTCCTCGCGCATCTGCAGGGCATCTTTCGCGCGCGGACGGCACCGCGCGCCCCCGCCCGCGTGAAGCCGGCGCAATCCGAGGCGCGCGGGCGCGGAAGCCCGGTGCGCGCGTGCGGTCAGGGCTTGTAGAACGCGAGGAACATCGCGATGCCGCAGTCGATCAGGGGATCGGCCTCGCTTGCCGGCCAGGGCGGCAGCGCGAGCATGCCCGAGAGCCTGGAATCTTCCGAGATGAGGGCGAGAAGCTGGAGCGCGGCGAGGTCGGGATCGGGGATGCGCAGACGGCCCGCGCGGTCGAGCGCGGCCAGATAGGTCGCGATCTTGCGGACCGAGCCGCCGGGGCCCTCCTCATAGAACACCTCCGCCAGACGGGGGAACCGCGGCGCGACCGGAATCAGGACGCGGAAGAGGTCGAGCCCCTCGCGCTGGGTGAAGATGCGCCGATAGTTGTCCGCCACCCTCCGCAACTCGGCCTCGACCGACGCGCTCTGCGGGTCCGGCACGTAGAGTCTGGCATTGACCGCCCGGCATTCGACGCGGATCAGCTCTTCGAACAGCGCGGCCTTGCCGGGGAAATGCGCGTAGAGCGTCGCCTTGGAGATCGCGGCGACGCGCGCGATCTCCTCCATCGTGGCGCCGTCGTACCCCGACTTCAGGAACACCGCGCGGGCGGCCTTCAGCGACTCCCGGGCTTTCGGCGGCAGGACGGTCGCGTCTTTCCCGGCTGCAACGGTTTGCGTCTCGTTTTCTGACATGGCTGCGATTTATCTGAACTGAACGGTTTAGTCCATATTGACTTCCGCATTCGCCGGGCCTACCCGATAATCAAACTGAACGGTTTAGTTCAGAGCGGATTCCTGCGGGTGCCATCGATCATGCGAGACCATCGCCCTCTTTCCCGGGCCGCCACCTGTCTGCGCGGAAGCACCATCGTGGCTTCCCTGCTCCTTCTGAGCGGCTGCATGGTGGGACCGAACTTCGAAGCGCCCGCGGCGCCCAATGTGATGGGCTATCTGCCCGAAGGCACGCCGCGCCCGACCGTGTCCGCGAACGTGCACGGCGGCGCCAGCCAGGCCTTCCTCTCAGGTCGCGATCTGCCGGGCGAATGGTGGCGGGTGTTCCGCAGCAAGCAGATCGACGCCTTCGTGGCCGAAGCCATCCGCAATCATCCCGATATCGCGGCCGCCCAGGCCGCTCTGAGGGAAGCGCGCGAGACGGCGCTGGCGGAGGAAGGCGCGCTGTTCCCGCAGGTTTCGGCGGATGGCAGCGCCACCCGCGAGGTCGCCGCACTCGCGAGCCAGGGCCAGAACGGCAATACCGGCCCCTATAACCTGTTCAACGCCTCGGTCAGCGTCAGCTACGCGCTCGATGTCTGGGGCGGCACGCGGCGCGAAATCGAGGCGCTGAACGCGCAGGCGGATTACCAGCGCTTCCAGCTGGAAGCGACCTATCTCACCCTGACCTCGAACGTGGTGACGGCCGCCATCACCGACGCCTCCCTGCGCGCGCAGATCGATGCGACCAACGACATCATCAAATCGGAGCAGGAACAGCTCACGCTGGTGCAGCGCCAGTTCGAGCTCGGCGCGGTGGCGCAGTCCGACGTGCTGTCGCAGCAGTCCAATCTCGCCCAGACCCAGGCGACGCTGCCGCCGCTGCAGAAGCAGCTCGCCCAGCAGCGCAACCAGTTGATGGCCTATCTCGGCCGGCTGCCCAGCGAGGACCACGGCGAGCACGTCAATCTCTCCGGCCTGACCCTGCCGCGCGACCTGCCGGTGAGCGTGCCGTCGGCTCTGGTGCGCCAGCGCCCCGATATCGGCGCCGCCGAGGCGAGCCTGCACCAGGCCACCGCGACAGTGGGCGTGAACGTCGCCAACATGCTGCCGCAGGTGCAGCTCAGCGGCAGCTACGCGCGCGCCAGCCTCACCCCCGAAAAGCTGTTCTCCCCGGGCACCGTCGCCTGGAGCGCCGCCGGCAGCCTCGCCCAGACGGTGTTCGACGGCGGCACGCTGTTCCACGACAAGGAAGCCGCCATCGCCGCCCGCGAGCAGTCGTTCGCGCAATACAAGAGCACGGTCATCAACGCCTTCCGCGACGTGGCCGATGCCCTGCGCGCCATCGAGGCGGATGCCAGCACGCTGAAGGCCCAGCTCGCCTACGAGAAGGCCGCGCAGGACAGCGTGACGATCTCGCGCACGCAATATCTGGCCGGGGCGGTGACCTATCCCTCGGTGCTCACCGCCGAACAGAACTACCAGCAGGCCGTGGTCGCACGGGTGAAGGCGCAGGCCGCGCGCTTCAACGATACCGCGGCGCTGTTCCAGGCGCTGGGCGGCGGCTGGTGGAACCGCGTGGACCAGACGGCGCAGTCCGAACCCCGCACGAACGCGGGCTACCTCCAGGATCACTGACAGGCCCCCCTGACGGGACCACTGACCGGGCTGCGACGCCCCCTCGCAACGCCCCCGTGCCGAAGCCGCAAGGAGAGACGGCAGATGAAGAAGCGGATGATCCTCATGCTGGCCGTCGTCGCCCTGATCTTCGGGGCGTTCTACGGGTTCCAGACCTTCAAGGCGACCATGATCAAGCAGGCGCTCGCGTCGCTGCGCGACCCGCCGCAGACCGTCGCCACGGCCGTTGCCACCCTGACGCCGTGGCAGTCCAGCATCAAGGCGGTCGGCAGCGTCCGCGCCGAAGCGGGCGCCGATCTGGCGCTCGAAAGCTCGGGCACCGTCGCTGAGATCAATTTCAAGTCCGGCGACGAGGTCGCCGAGGGTCAGGTGCTGCTCAAGCTGCGCGACGACCAGGAGGTCGCCAGCCTCGACGCCCTGAAGGCGACGGCCGACGTCAGCTCCCTCATCCTCAACCGCGACCGCGAGCAGTTGAAGATCCACGCCGTGAGCCAGGCGACCATCGACAGCGACACCGCCAATCTCAAGAAGGCGCTGGCAGAGGTCGCCGAACAGCAGGCGGTGGTCGACAAGAAGACGCTGAAGGCCCCCTTCGCCGGCCGCCTCGGCATCCGTTCCGTGGATCTCGGCCAGTATGTGAGCGCGGGCACGACCATCGTGACGCTGCAGTCGCTCAACCCAATTTTCGTCGATTTCTACCTGCCGCAGCAGGCCCTCGCCGAGGTGCGGACGGGACAGACGGTGAAGGCCACGGTGGACACCTATCCCGGCCAGGCATTCGAGGGCACGGTGACGGCGATCAGCCCCAAGGTCGACGTCGCCTCGCGCAACGTGCAGGTGCGCGCCGAGTTCAAGAACGACGACCATCGCCTCACCCCCGGCATGTTCGCGACCGTCGAGATCTCCGTCGGCACGCCGGACCAACTGGTGACGCTGCCGCAGACCGCGGTGACCGCCAATCCCTACGGCGACATCGTCTTCGTGGTGGAGAAGAAGGAAGGATCGGCGACGGGGCTGACCGCGCGGCAGGTGTTCGTCACCACCGGCGCGACGCGGGGCGACCAGATCGCCATCACCGACGGCATCAAGGCGGGCGAGCAGATCGTCGTCGCCGGCCAGATGAAACTGCACAACGGATCGCAGGTCAGCGTGAACAACGCCGTGCTGCCGACGGACGATCCCTCCCCCACCATCGTCGATCGCTGAGCGAGGCGCGCATGTCGTCCTTCACGGATATCTTCATCCGCCGGCCGGTGCTGGCGATCGTGGTCAGCCTGATGATCCTGGTGCTCGGCCTGCGCGCGATGGCCTCCATGCCCATCCTGCAATATCCGCGCACGCAGAACGCCATCGTGACCGTCACCACCACCTATCCCGGTGCCGATCCGGACGTGGTGGCGGGCTTCATCACCACGCCGCTGGAGAATGCCATCGCCCAGGCGAACGGCATCGACTACATGACCTCCACCAGCACCACCGGCACCAGCACGATCACGGTCAACCTGCGGCTCAATTACGATACCGGCAAGGCCCTCACCGAGATCAACACCAAGGTCAATTCGGTGCTGAACCAGCTTCCGTCCGGCACGCAGCAGCCGGTGCTGACGGTGAAGGTGGGGCAGACCATCGATTCGATGTATATCGGCTTCCGCAGCACGGCCATCGCGGCGAACCAGATCACCGATTACCTGATCCGCGTGGTGCAGCCGAAGCTGCAGGCGGTGCAGGGCGTGCAGACGGCCGAACTGCTCGGCAGCAAGACCTTCGCCATGCGTGCGTGGCTCGACCCGATCCGCCTCGCGGCCTATGGCGTGACCGCCTCCGAGGTCTCCACCGCGCTCGGCAACAACGACTATATCGCCAGCCTCGGCAACACCAAGGGCCAGATGGTGCAGGTGAACCTCACCGCCTCCACCAGCCTGCACAATGTCGAGGAGTTCAAGAACCTCATCGTCAAGGAAGAGAACGGCGCCATCGTGCGCCTGAAGGACGTCGCCAACGTCACGCTCGGCGCCGACGACTACGATTCCGCCACGATGTTCAACGGCCATGAGTCGGTCTATATCGGCATCCAGATCGCCCCGACCGCCAATCTGCTCGACGTCATCAAGGGTGTGCGGGCGGTGCTGCCGGAGATCGAGTCGCAGCTGCCGACCGGTCTCACCATGGGCGTCATCTACGATTCCTCGGAGTTCGTGAACTCCTCCATCGACGAGGTGATCCACACGCTGGTGGAGGCGCTGGCCATCGTCACCCTGGTGGTATTCGCCTTCCTCGGCTCGTGGCGGTCGGTGCTCATTCCCGTCATCGCCATTCCGCTGTCGCTGATCGGCACCTTCCTGATGATGCTGGCGTTCGGCTTCAGCATCAATCTGCTCACGCTGCTCGCCCTGGTGCTGGCCATCGGCCTCGTGGTCGACGACGCCATCATCGTGGTGGAAAGCGTCAACCACCACATGGAAGAGGGCATGACGGCGCGCGAGGCCGCCTTCGCCTCGGCGCGGCAGCTCGCCAATCCCATCATCGCCATGACGGTGGTGCTGATCGCCGTCTATGTGCCGATCGGCTTCCAAGGCGGGCTCACCGGCGCGCTGTTCACGGAATTTGCCTTCACGCTCGTCGGCGCGGTGACCATCTCCGCCGTGATCGCGCTCACCCTGACGCCGATGATGTCGGCCAACATGCTGAAGCCTGTGGACCACGCCGGCGGCGATCTCGAATCCCGCATGGTGCTGGCGGTGGACCGGGTGATGGGCGCCGTCACCGGCGCCTATTCCCGCTCGCTCAGGGGCGCGCTCAACTACAAGCCCGTCACCGTGGTGTTCGCCGCGCTGGTGCTGTGCAGCGTCTACTGGTTCTACACCTCGGCCCAGAGCGAACTCGCCCCGGAGGAGGATCAGGGCATCATCCTCGCCCAGAGCATTTCGGCCCCGAACGCCACGCTGCAGCAGAAGCTGCTCTACGACGCGCAGACCTACGACATCTTCAAGAAGCACCCGGAGACCGAGACGGTGTTCCAGGTGGAAAGCACCGGCACCAGCATCGCCGGCTGGGTGATGAAGCCCTGGGACGAACGCAAGGCGACGACCAAGACCCTCCAGCCCATGATCCAGCAGGAGCTGAACCAGGTCGCCGGCCAGAAGATCGTCGCCTTCCAGCAATCGCCCCTGCCGGGTTCGAACGGCCTGCCGATGCAGATCGTCATCGGCACCTCGGACGGATTCGACAAGCTCAACGAGGTGGCGACCAAGTTCCTGCAGGAGGCGCTGAACACCGGCCTGTTCATCTTCCTCAACAACGACCTGAAGATAGACCAGCCGCAGGCTTCCATCGTCATCGACCGCGAGAAGACCTCGCTCCTCGGCCTTTCCATGAGCGACGTGGGCGGCGCACTGTCCTCGATGCTCGGCGGTGGCTATGTGAACTATTTCAGCCTGGACGGGCGATCCTACAAGGTCATCCCGCAGGCGAAGCAGGAAGCGCGGCTCAATACCGATCAGGTCCTGAACTATTACATGCGCCTGAAGGACGGGACCATGGTCCCCCTGTCCACGGTGGCGCGCGTGGAGACCAAGACCGTCCCGGAATCCCTCAACCACTTCCAACAGGTGAACGCCGCGACCATCGCCGGTGTCGTCGCTCCCGGCGTCACCACGGGCGATGCCATCGCCGCGCTGCAGGATCTGGCCCGCCGGACTCTGCCCGTCGGCTACACCCTCGATTTCGGCGGCGCCTCGCGGCAATACGTGCAGGAAAGCGGCGGCTTCATCACCACCTTCGCCTTCGCGGTGATCGTGATCTTCCTGTCCCTCGCCGCCCTGTTCAACAGCTTCCGCGATCCGGTGGTGATCCTGCTGTCGGTGCCGATGTCGCTTGCCGGCGCGCTTCTGTTCATCAGCCTCGGCATTGGCGGCGCCAGCATCAACATCTACACCCAGGTGGGGCTCACCACGCTGATGGGGCTGATCAGCAAGCACGGCATCCTGATGCTGGAGGTCGCCAACGAGCTGCAACTCGCCGGCAAGTCGAAGCGGGAGGCCATCATCGAGGCGGCGACGCTGCGGCTGCGGCCGATCCTGATGACGACGGCGGCCATGGTGCTCGGCGTCGTTCCGCTGATCGTCGCCACCGGCGCCGGCGCGGCCTCGCGCTACAATCTCGGCCTCGTGATCGCCACCGGCCTCGCCATCGGCACCCTGTTCACGCTCTACGTGGTGCCGACGGCCTATGTGCTGATGGGCCAGACGCACCGCCGCGAGGTGGAAGAAGGCGAGCCGGTGCCCGTGCCGGCCGAATAGGCCGCCCCGGCGCCGTCACGCGGGATCGCGCGGCGGATGCCGGACCTATCATCCGGGCCGCGCAGCCCGATCCGATGGCCGGCCCGGCGACGCCCGGGCCGGCCATTCGCGTTCCCACCTCGGCATATCCACCGCATACGATGGTTCAGCCGATCGAACGGTTCGTAGAATGGTCGCCCGGGCCGCACCGTGGAACTCTGCCCACCTCGGCCGCGCACATGTCGTGGCGCGGCGACAGCCGGGAGGTCGGGCCATGCTGGCTTACGGATATGTCGCACTCGGGGGTGCCATCGGCTCCGCGCTGCGCTTCGGAATCAACCGCTGGCTCACCCTGCTTCTGGGCGATGCGCTGCCGTGGGGAACCATCCTCATCAACATGGGCGGCTCGTTCATCATCGGCCTGTTCGCGACGCTGTTCGAGGGCGCGGCGGGCGCGTCGACCCCGCTCGAAATCCGCCAGTTCGTGCTGGTCGGCCTGTGCGGCGGCTTCACCACGTTCTCGTCCTTCAGCCTTCAGACCCTGACCCTGCTCCATTCCGGCGAACCCGTTCGCGCCTTCCTCAACATTGCCTTATCGTTGGCGTTGTGTCTGGTCGCGGTCGCTGTGGGCTATCTCCTGCCCGGCGCACTCGCCACCATGTCCGGGAGTGCGGGAGCATGAGAATATTGGCGGTACTGACGGGGGCGGCCAGCGTGCCGGCGGCACTCGACGCCGCGGAACTGGCGGCATCCGCGCTGGCGGGCGCCTCGATCGAGGCGCTGGAGGTCGTCGTCGACCCCGAGCATATGGTGGCCGCCAGCGAGGAGATCAGCATCCAGCGCTTGCGGGAGATGAGGGAGGGACCGCCCGAGGAACGCGCCCGGGCGGTGCGCACGGCGTTCGACAACTGGATGGCGCGACGGGACCCGAAGGCGGCGCCGGTCGTCTGGCGCTCCGTCACCGGCGCGGAAACCGAGAGCGTGATCCGCGAGGCCGCGCCGGACGTGGCGCTGCTGACCCTGCCCCACGACGGCAACATGGATGCCTCGGACGCGCTTCACGCCGCGATCTTCTCGACAGGCAGGCCCCTGCTGTTGGTGCCTCCGGCATGGCGCGCGGCGGCGCGCGCCGGCTTCGCCCACATCGCCGTCGGGCTGATCGACGACGACACCATGCGCCGCGCCATCGTCGCCGCGGAACCCTGGCTGCGCGCCGCCACCCGGATATCGGCCATCAGCGTCATGGGGAAGAGCAACGTGAGTGCCGATCCGGCCACGATGTGGCCGCTCACTTCGATCGTGCCCGAGTTCCGGATGGTGCCGCCGACCGACGAGCCGACGGCGAGCCGGCTTGTCCGGGAAGCGGATCGTCTGGGCGCAGACCTCCTGGTCGCCGGGGCCTACGGGCACATGGAACTGACGGAATGGCTGTTCGGCGGGGTCACGCGGGAACTCTTGGCGGTCGCCGACCTGCCGCTCCTGCTCGCCCACTGAGACGCTTGTCGATCGGCACAGCGCTGGAGAGCCCATCCTGCTCGAGAGCCCATCCTCTCGTTGCGATCGGATGATGCCGTCCGATCGAACAGCGCTCTAGAATTCGCCGATGGCGCGGGCGGCCAGGATGGCCGCGGAGGCGCGGTTCTCAACGCCGAGCTTGGCGTAGATCTGTTCGAGGTGCTTGTTCACCGTGCGCGGGCTGAGGCCGAGGATGTCGCCGATATCGCGGTTGGACTTGCCGCGCGCGATCCAGACCAGCACCTCCGCCTCCCGCGCGGTCAGGGCATAACGCTGCTTCAGCACGGCCTCCTGACCGGCGGTGTCGTCGCTCGTCAGGCGGAACAGGAATTCGTCCTCGCCGGTCTTGCCGAGGAGAGACAATTCCAGCCGGCGCCCGTCCGATGCGGCGAGCGTGACCGGCGCAGGCGGGCCGCCAGATCCATTTCCCCGCAGCCAGTCCCGAAGGCTTTCCGGCAGGAGAAGCGTGCCGTCCGTCGCGGCGGCGAGGCTGACGCCGAGCAGGCGCAGCGCCTGGGGCGTCGACCACAGCACGCGGCCGTCGCGGTCGGCGGCGAGCAGGTAGCGGCCGGCGGTGTCGAGCGCCGCCCGCGCGCTGGCAGCCGAGCGGGCATTGGCGAGGTGGACGCGGATGCGCGCGAACAGCTCGTCGAGATTGATCGGCTTCGTCACATAGTCGACGCCGCCCGCCTCCAGCCCCTGCACGATGTGCTCGGTCTCCGTCAGCCCGGTCATGAAGATGATCGGGACGTGGGCGAGCGGGCCGGCCTTCAGCCGCCGGCAGGTCTCGAAGCCGTCCATGCCGGGCATGAGCGCGTCCATCAGCACCACGTCGGGCGTGATGCGCTCCACCAGGGCCAGCGCCTGCTCGCCCGCGGTCGCGACCAGCACCGTCACCCCGGAAAGCTCCAGGGCGTCGGTCAGCAGCTTCAGGGTCTCGGGCGAATCGTCGACGACAAGAACGATGTCGCGCGCGCCCGGCAGAACCGCCCGCACATCAGCCATGGTCCGCCAGCCCCTCCAGCATCCGTGTCATGCGGTCGAAATCGAAGGCGTTCATGTGGCGCCGGGTCTCGTCGATGAAGGCGGGATCGACGCCGTCGCCTTCGAGGGCGGCGAGCTTGGCTTCGATGCCGCGAACATAGCCGATGCGCGCGAGGCCAAGAAGCTCCGCCACGTCGCCCGCGCGCGGGCCGGGCGTCCCCGGGGCGGCGGGAGCGGGCGGCGGCGCCCCCGCGACCGATCCCTCCTTCGCCTCGTCCCTAGTCGGCCCGGTCTCGTCCGCATCGATCCAGACGAGGTCGAGCAGCACCTGGATGCGTTCGAGCAATTGGCGCAGGTCGAACGGCTTCGGCAGCGTCTCGTTGTGCACCGCATGCTCGCCGGCATCCGGCGGCGTGTCGCCGATATTGGCCGAGAGCATCACGATCGGGGCGGTGTGGCCGCGCCGGCGAAGGTGGCGGGCGAGTTCCCACCCCGTCATGCCGGGCATCGAGATGTCGAGCAGGAACAGGTCGGGCCGGATTTCGGAAACGAGGTCGAGGCAGGCCGGCCCGTCGACGGCGTCGAGCACCAGGAAGCCGATCGGCTCCAGCGCCTCGTGGATCAGGTCGCGGTGATCGTCGTCGTCGTCGACCACGAGCACGGTGCGCCGGGGACCCTCGTAGTCGCGAATCTGCTTGGCCGGGGCCGGGGCCGGCTTCGGGCGCGCCACCGCCGACAGCATCAGCCGCGCCTGGAACCGGCTGCCTTCGCCGACCGTGCTGGAGACGGAGATGTCGCCGCCCATCAGCTCGGTCAGAAGCTTGGTGATGGTGAGCCCGAGGCCGAGGCCGGCGGCCGCCCGCACGGTGGCGTCGTGCCCGCGCTCGAACGGCTCGAACACGCGCTCGATCTCGTCGGGCGGAATGCCCGGCCCGGAATCCTCCACCGCGATGGTGGCGACCTGGTTGCGGTAGCCGACCTTGAGCGCGACGTGGCCGCGCTCGGTGAACTTGATCGCGTTCGACAGGAGATTGATAAGGATCTGCCGCAGCCGCTTCTCGTCGGTGACGACCACCTCCGGCAATCTCGCCGCCTCGAAGCGGAAATCGAGCCCCTTGGCGCGCGCCTGCAGGCGGAACATGTCGACGAGTTGTTCGAGGAACTCGCCGATGCGCACCTCGTTGCGCTGGATCTGGAGCCGGCCGGCCTCGATCTTGGAGATGTCCAGAAGGCCGTCGATCAGGCCGGAGAGGTGTTCCGCGTTGCGGCGGATCGATTGCAGGCCGCCGATCCGCCGGGGCGGAAAGGCCGGGTCGCGCTCCAGGATCTGGGCGTAGCCGAGCACGGCGTTCAGCGGCGTGCGCAGTTCGTGGCTGAGCCCGACGACGTAGCGGCTCTTGGCGAGGTTCGCCGCCTCGGCGATCTCCTTCGCCTTCTGCAGCGCGGCGTCGGTGCGGCGGTGGGCGGCGATCTCGCGCAGCAGCAAGGTGTTCTGGCGCATGGATTCCTCCTGCGCCACCCGCCGGCTTTCGTTCGCCAGCACGAAGAACCAGCCGGAGATGCCGGCGATGATCATCAGGATGAAGAACGCCGCCCAGAGCGTGCGCCCGACGATGTCGCCGTGCACCTCGCCGGTCGAGGTCACCACCGTGTAGATGATGACGAGCAGGCCGCCGATGACGAGCGCAAACAGCGCCATCACCCAGGCATATTGGCCGATGCGCGAATTGAACCGGGCGACGACGTGCTCCGGCAGCACCGTCGAGAGCGCGCTGATCGCCTGCGCCTGGAACCGGGCCTTCGGCTTGCAGAGATCGTGGCAGCGCGCGTCGAGCGAGCAGCACAGCGAGCAGATCGGCCCGGAATAGGCGGGGCAGAACGCCATGTCCTCCGGCTCGAAATGGTGCTCGCAGACGCTGCAGCGGATCTCGGTGCGGTTCTGCCAGTGGGCGCGCGGCTTGCGGGCGAGATAATAGCGCCCGCCGGTCGCCCAGGCGATGGCCGGCGTGGCGACGAGGGCCACGACGAGCGCGATGAACGGCGCGAGCGCCTGCGCCACCGGCCCGAACACCCCGAACAGCGCGACGAGCGCGACGAGGGCCGCGAGCCCCATGCCGCCGACGCCGACCGGGTTCACGTCGTAGAGGTGGGCGCGCTTGAACTCGATTCCCGGCGGGCTGAGGCCGAGCGGCTTGTTGATGACGAGATCGGCCACCATCACGCCGAGCCAGGCGACGGCGGCGATGGAGAACACGCCGAGGGTGCGCTCCAGCGCGCGGTAGATGCCGAGTTCCATCAGCATCAGCGCGATGGCGACATTGAACACCAGCCACACCACCCGGCCCGGATGGCTGTGGGTGAGCCGCGAGAAGAAGTTCGACCACGCCAACGAGCCGGCATAGGCGTTCATCACGTTGATCTTGAGCTGCGACACCACCACGAAACCGGCGGTGACGGCGAGCACCACGCCCGATGAGGAAAACACGTAGCCGAACGCGACGTGGAACATCTGCGCCGGCTCGGCGGCATGGTCCTCGGGCACGCCCGCGCGCAGCGCCAGATAGGCGAGGAAGGAGCCGGCCAGCAGCTTCGGCGCGCCGAGGATGATCCAGCCCGGGCCGGCGAACAGCAGCGCCGCCGACCAGCCCCTGCCCGTGCGCGGCGCTTCCCGGTCGTATTCGCGCGGCGGCAGGAAGCGCAGGAAGTCGACCTGTTCGCCGATCTGGGGAATGAGCGCCAGGATCACCGCGGCGGCCGCCCCGAAATGCAGCAGGTCGAAGGTCGCCGATGGCGTCGCGGTCGGATGGCCGGGCGCGCCGCCGAAGGCCGTCCAGGCCTGGATTGCGGGCCAGTCGTGGATGGCGATGAACACGAACGGCAGGATGTTGAGCACGATCCAGACCGGCTGGGTCCAGAGCTGGAAGCGGCTGATGCCGGTGATGCCGTGGGTGACGAGCGGAATGACCGCCAGCGACGAGATGATGTAGCCGAGCCAGAGCGGAATGCCGAAGCACAGCTCCAGCGCCGACGACATGATCGACGCCTCGATGGCGAACAGCATGAAGGTGAACGTCGCATAGATCAGCGACGTGATGGTGGAGCCGATATAGCCGAAGCCCGCGCCGCGCGTCAGGAGATCGATGTCGACGCCGTAGCGGGCGGCATAGCGCGCGATGGGGATGCCGGTCAAAAGGATCACGACGCTGACGGCGAGGATCGCGGCCACCGCATTGGTGAAGCCGTAGCTCAGCGTGATGGCGCCGCCGATCGCCTCCAGCGCCAGGAACGAGATCGCGCCGATCGCCGTCTGCGCCACGCGCCCGGCCGACCAGCGCCGCGCCCGCTTGGCGGTGAAGCGAAGGGCGTAGTCCTCCAGCGTCTGGTTGGCGACCCAGCGGTTGTATTCCCGCCGGACCGGGAGGATGCGCTGACGCCCCGACATCGCTTGCTTTCGCCCCTCCCCCGACCGGTCCGGCGCCGGCATCGCGGGCGAACGCCCGGCCTCGCGCACCCGCGAGGATGCGTGCTTTGGCATCGATCCGCACGCTTGTCCACGGGATCGCTCGCCTCATGCGATGCAAACCGGATGCCGTTTCGCAGCCCGCCCGCTCCATCGCCCCGGCAGCGCTGCGGGACGACCAAATTGCGCGGCGTTCCGCGGCCCTCCGGCACCTCCGCCGCCCCCTACGTCATTCGACGTATTTGCTGCAGCGCGAGATGCGCCGACAGTCGGGGCTGGCTGGAAAGGCATCGTGCCGAAAAATAAGCCTCATCACCGCAAACAGGGGAACACTCCATGACGTCGACGACCCTTGACGCATCCTGGAACCGCCCGGAGGAGCCCGCCGCTCCCGCCGGCCGGCTTCCGCGCTTCCTCCGCTCCGCCCGCCGCGCCTTCGGCGCGCTCGCCATGGTTGGTGCCGTGGCCCTCGCCGGTGCCCAGCATGCCAAGGCCGCCGACGACACCATCAAGGTCGGCGTGCTGCACTCGCTGTCCGGCACCATGGCGATCTCGGAGACCACGCTGAAGGACACCGTCCTGATGCTGATCGACGAGCAGAACAAGAAGGGCGGCCTGCTCGGCAAGAAGCTCGAGGCGGTGGTCGTCGATCCCGCCTCCAACTGGCCGCTGTTCGCCGAGAAGGCCCGCGAGCTCCTGACCAAGGACAAGGTCGCGGCGGTGTTCGGCTGCTGGACGTCGGTGTCGCGCAAGTCCGTGCTGCCGGTGTTCGAGGAGCTGAACGGCATCCTGTTCTACCCGGTGCAGTACGAAGGCGAGGAATCCTCGAAGAACATCTTCTACACCGGCGCCGCCCCGAACCAGCAGGCGATCCCGGCCGTCGACTATCTGATGGAGAACGAGGGCGTCCAGCGCTGGGTGCTTGAAGGCACCGACTACGTCTATCCGCGCACGACCAACAAGATCCTCGAGGCCTACCTGAAGTCCAAGGGCGTGAAGGCCGAGGACATCTCGATCAACTACACGCCGTTCGGCTTCTCCGACTGGCAGACCCGCGTCGCCGAGATCAAGAAGTTCGGCTCCGAGGGCAAGAAGACCGCCGTGGTCTCCACCATCAACGGCGACGCCAACGTGCCGTTCTACAAGGAACTCGCCAACCAGGGCATCAAGGCCACCGACATCCCGGTCGTCGCCTTCTCGGTCGGCGAAGAGGAACTCGCCGGCATCGACACCAAGCCGCTCGTCGGCCACCTCGCCGCGTGGAACTACTTCGAGTCCGTCGACACGCCGGAGAACGCCGAGTTCATCAAGAAGTGGAAAGAGTTCATCAAGAACGACAAGCGCGTGACCAACGACCCGATGGAAGCCACCTATATCGGCTTCAACATGTGGGTTAAGGCGGTCGAGAAGGCCGGCACCACCGATCCGAGCAAGGTCATCCCGGACATGATCGGCGTCTCGGTCCCGAACCTCTCGGGCGGCTACTCGGCGATGATGCCGAACCACCACATCACCAAGCCCGTGCTGATCGGCGAGATCCAGGACAACGGCCAGTTCGAGATCGTGTCCGAGACCCCCGGCCTGATCGTCGCGCAGGAATGGTCCCCGTACCTCGAGGGTTCCCGCGACCTGATCGCCGACTGGCGCTCGCCGATGTCGTGCGGAAACTTCAACGTCAAGACCGGCAAGTGCGGCGGCGCCGGCGCAGCGAACTGACGCGCGGAGCACACGGCCGGGCGTGATCGCGCCCGGCCCGATCCTCTCTCCTGACCAACCGGCCGGCGCCCTGCGGCGCCGGCCTCCCCTCCCGGTGCATCGCCGAACGATCCGGCCGGTGCATCCTCCGCAAGACGGGGTGCCGCTCGTGATCCGCCAGTTCGTTGCCCGCAATCCGCTCCGCCGTTTCGCCGGCCTGATGGCGTGCCTGCTGACCTGTCTCGTCGTGGCGGCCGGCCTCGGCCTGTCGGGCACACCCGCCCGCGCCGACGCGGTCGACGACGCGCTGGCGCTGATCGCCAGCCCGAAATTTCCCGACATCGAGAAAGGCGTGACCGAGCTCGCCGCCAGCGGCGCGCCGGAAGCCGCCACGGTGATCGAGGCGCTCGGCGACGGCCGTCTGATGGTCGATGCCGGCAGCAAGACCCTGTTCGTCAAGGCCCCGGACGGCGCGCTGACCGACGCGCGCACTGGCGCGGCGGTGGCGGACGCCCCCTCCGGCCTCAAGGCCGTGCGCGTCAACAACCGCGTGCGCCGCGCCGTCGATGCCGCGGTCGGCATGCTGACGCTGATGTCGCCCGATCCCGCCAAGCGCCTCGCCGCCGCCGACGCCGTTTTCAAGTCGCGCGACGAAGCCGCGTTGCCGGCGATCGAGGCCGCGCTCGCCAAGGAGACCGACCCCGGCATCCGCACCGTGCTCGAACAGGCCCATGCGGTGCTGATCCTCAACGATCCGCAGGCGAACGCCGAAGCCCGCAGCGCCGCCGTCGCCAGCATCGTCGCCCGCGGCGACCAGGATGCGCTTTCGATCCTCGACGCGGCCAAGGCCGGCGCTAGCCCGGCCGACGCCGCCGCGATCGATGCCGGCATCCGCGCGATCCAGAACAAGCAGCAGATCGCGGCGGTGTTCCAGAACGTCTGGTACGGCCTGTCGCTCGGCTCGGTGCTGCTGCTCGCCGCCATCGGGCTCGCCATCACCTTCGGCGTGATGGGCATCATCAACATGGCCCACGGCGAGATGGTGATGCTCGGCGCCTACACCACCTTCGTGGTTCAGGAGGTCTGCCGCGCCTATGCGCCGGACATGATCGGCCTGTCGCTGCCGGTCGCCATCCCGCTCGCCTTCGTGGTTACCGGCGCGGTGGGCGTGCTGATCGAGCGCACCGTGATCCGCCACCTCTACGGCCGGCCGCTCGAAACCCTGCTCGCCACCTGGGGCATCAGCCTGATCCTGCAGCAGGCGGTGCGCTCGCTGTTCGGCCCGACCAACCGTCAGGTCGATGCGCCGAGCTACATGTCGGGCGCGTTCGAGGTTGCCGGCGTCACCATCACCTACGGCCGCATGTGGATCGTGGTGTTCGCCATCGCGGTGTTCTTCGGGTTGCTGACACTGCTGAAGTCGACCTCGTTCGGCCTGAAGATGCGCGCCGTCACCCAGAACCGGAAGATGGCGGCCTCGATGGGCATCCGCACCCCGATGGTCGACACCATGGCGTTCGCGATGGGCTCCGGCATCGCCGGCATCGCCGGGGTGGCGCTCTCCCAGATCGACAACGTCTCGCCCAATCTCGGCCAGGGCTACATCGTCGACAGCTTCATGGTCGTGGTGTTCGGCGGCGTCGGCAATCTCTGGGGCACCCTCGTCAGCGCGCTGACCCTCGGCGTCGCCAACAAGCTACTGGAGCCCTATGCCGGCGCCGTGCTCGGCAAGATCCTGATCCTGGTGCTCCTGATCCTGTTCATCCAGAAGAAGCCGCGCGGCCTGTTCGCGCTGAAGGGAAGGGCTATCGAAGCATGAGCGCGCCATCCAGCACGCCGACCGCCAGTCCCGCCCGCTTCGGCTTCCTCGATACCAAGGGCCGCATCTTCCTCATCGTGCTCGTGGCGGCGGGGATCTTCGTTCCCTTCGCGAACCTGGTGTTCCCGCCGGATTCCGCCTTCCACGTCCCGACCTACGCCGTGTCGCTCATGGGCAAGTACCTGAGCTACGCCCTGCTCGCGCTCGCGCTCGATCTGGTGTGGGGCTATTGCGGCATCCTCTCGCTCGGCCACGGCGCGTTCTTCGCCCTCGGCGGCTACGCGATGGGCATGTACCTGATGCGGCAGATCGGCTCGCGCGGCGTCTACGGCAACCCGGTGCTGCCGGACTTCATGGTGTTCCTGAACTGGACCGAGCTGCCCTGGTACTGGTACGGCTTCGACAGCTTCGCCTTCGCGATGCTGATGGTGGTCGTCGCGCCCGGCATCCTCGCCTTCGTGTTCGGCTGGCTGACGTTCCGTTCCCGCGTCAACGGCGTCTATCTCTCCATCATCACCCAGGCGATGACGTTCGCGCTCCTGCTCGCGTTCTTCCGCAACGACATGGGCTTCGGTGGCAACAACGGCCTGACCGACTTCAAGGACATCCTCGGCTTCGACATCCGCGCCGAGGGCGTCCGCGTGGCGCTGTTCGTCGCCACTCTGGTCGCGCTGGCGCTCGGCTATCTCATCTCCCGCGCGCTGACGCTCTCCACCTACGGCAAGGTGCTCGTGGCGGTGCGCGACGCGGAATCCCGCACCCGCTTCCTCGGCTACCGCGTCGAGCACTACAAGCTCGTCGCCTGGACGGTGTCGGCGATGATGGCCGGCGTCGCCGGAGCGCTCTACGTCACCCAGGTCGGCATCATCAACCCGTCGGAATTCTCCCCGGCGAACTCCATCGAGGCCGTGATCTGGGTCGCGGTCGGCGGGCGCGGCACCCTCGTCGGCGCGGCGCTCGGGGCGGTGGTCGTCAACTTCGCCAAGACGTGGCTCACCGGCGCGCTGCCCGAAGTGTGGCTGTTCGCCCTCGGCCTCCTGTTCGTGGTCGTCACGCTCTATCTGCCGAAGGGCATTCTGGGCGTCGTCAACCAGTGGAAGAACCGCCGCCGGGCGCCGCCTGCGTCCGCCGCCCCCGAACCCGTCGCCTTCACCGCGACCGAAAAGCCGGCGGAGTGATCCCGATGACCGTGAGCGCCGACCTCCCCGAAACGTCCGTGGCCCCGCCGCCGCCCGTCCACACCCACGGCACGCCGCTGACCAACACCATCCTCTATCTCGATGGCGTGCACGTCTCGTTCGACGGCTTCCGGGCACTGAACCAGCTCTCGCTCGCCATCGCGCCCGGCGAGATGCGGGCGATCATCGGCCCGAACGGCGCCGGCAAGACCACGATGATGGATTGCATCACCGGCAAGACCAAGCCGGACGGCGGCGTGGTGATGTTCGACGGCGCCGTCGACCTCACCCAGCTCGACGAGGCGGCCATCGCGGAACTCGGCATCGGCCGCAAGTTCCAGAAGCCGACGGTGTTCGAGACGCTGACGGTGGAGGACAATGTCCGCCTCGCGCTCAAGGGGCCGCGCAGTCCGTGGTCGGCCCTGTTCGGCGAGCGCAACCGCATCGCCCGCGAGCGCATCACCGAGGTGCTCGACATCGCCCGCATGACCGAGCATCGCGACCGCCTCGCCGCCGACCTGTCCCACGGGCAGAAGCAGTGGCTGGAGATCGCCATGCTGCTCGCCCAGGACCCGAAGCTCCTGCTGGTCGACGAGCCGGTGGCGGGCATGACCGATTCCGAGACGATGGAAACGGCCAAGCTCCTGAAGAAGATCTGCGCCCAGGGCCACGCCGTGGTGGTGGTCGAGCACGACATGCTGTTCGTGCGCGAACTCGACTGCAAGGTCACGGTGCTGCACGAGGGCTCGACGCTGGCCGAGGGCTCCATCGACGCGGTCTCGGTCAACGAGCGCGTCGTGGAGGTCTATCTCGGTCGCTGAACGACGGCGCGCCCGCGGCCGGATCGCCCTCCGGCCGCCAACCGTCGACAACCGGACTATCGGGCCTGCACCCCGGATGCAGGTTCCATGGAGAGGCCCATGCTGAGCGTCGAATCCATCGATCTCTATTACGGTGCCGCCCAGGCGCTGCGCGATGTCTCCATCACCGCCGAGACCGGCAAGGTGACGACGGTGCTCGGCCGCAACGGCGTCGGCAAGACCTCGCTGCTGCGCGCCATCACCGGCCGCGAGCCCATTTCCCGCGGCGCCATCCGGTTCGAGGACCGCGAGATCTCGAAGCTGAAATCCTACGACCGCGCGCGCGGCGGCATCGCCTTCGTGCCGCAGGGCCGCGAGATCTTCCCGCTGCTGTCGGTCAAGGAGAACCTGGAGACCGGCTTCGCCCCGCTGAAGCGCTCCGAGCGCTACATCCCCGAGACCATCTACGACCTGTTCCCGGTGCTGAAGGACATGCTGCACCGGCGCGGCGGCGACCTTTCCGGCGGCCAGCAGCAGCAGCTCGCCATCGCCCGCGCCCTCATCACCCGCCCCCGCCTGCTCGTGCTCGACGAGCCGACCGAGGGCATCCAGCCGTCCATCATCAAGGATATCGGCCGCGCCATCGATTTCCTGCGCAGCCAGGGCACCATGGCGATCCTGCTGGTGGAGCAATATTTCGATTTCGCCCGCGACCTGTGCGACACATGGGCCGTGATGGAACGCGGTGCCATCGTCATGTCCGGCACCCGCGCCGAGATGAACGAGGACGAGGTGCTGCAGCGGCTCGCCGTGTGAGCTCCAGGGGAAGCCCTCCCGCGCCGGGACGCCCCCTCTGCGGCGCGAAAAAGCCGGTTTCCCTTTTGGAAGCGGCGGTGGCGGCCCCATTCCCGGGTCGCCACCGCCGCTTTTTTTATCGGCCGCCACCGCGCGGCCCGTCGGCCCGCGCCGGCGTGGTGGCACGGAAGATGCTTCGGTTTCCGCAGCGCCGGCGAGCGGCGAGGGAACGAGGAGAGGCATCATGACGGTGACGACGGCAGCCATCCACCCGACCGACGAAGTGCTGCCGACGCCGCGCCTCGTCACGCTCGGCTTCCAGCATGTGTTCGTGATGTATGCCGGCGCCATCGCCGTGCCCCTGATCATCGGCCGCGCGGCGAAGCTGCCGCCGGAGGACGTCGCGCTCCTCATCAACGCCGACCTGCTCGCCTGCGGCATCGCCACGCTGATCCAGTCGTTCGGCCTCGGCCGCTTCGCAGGCATCCGGCTGCCGGTGATGATGGGCTGCACCTTCGCCGCCGTCGGCCCGATGGTGGCGATGGCGACCGATCCGGCCCTCGGCCTCGTCGCCATGTTCGGCTCGGTGATCGCCGCCGGCCTGTTCACGATCCTCGTCGCGCCGTTCATGAGCCGGCTGCTGCCGCTGTTCCCGCCGGTCGTCACCGGCACGGTGATCCTGGTGATCGGGCTGTCCCTGATGGGCATCGGCATCAACTGGGCGGCGGGCGCGCCGAACCCCACGCTGCCCGGCTACGGCGATCCCTCCCACCTCGCCGTCGCCGCGTTCGTGCTCTGCGTCATCCTCGCGGTGATGCGGTTCGCCACCGGCTTCGTGCGCAACATCGCCATCCTGATCGGCATCGTGGTCGGCGCGCTCGCGACCTATGCCCTCGGCATGATGCACTTCGACAAGGTGGTGACGGCGCCCTGGTTCGGGCTGGTGATGCCGTTCCATTTCGGCATGCCGGTGTTCGATCCGGTGTCGGTCGTCACCATGTGCGTGATCATGATCATCGTCATGATCGAATCGACCGGCATGTTCCTCGCCCTCGGCGAGATGGTGGAACGCCCGGTGACGCAGGACGACCTCGCCCGCGGCCTCCGGGCGGACGGCCTCGGCACCCTGATCGGCGGCGTGTTCAACACGTTCCCGTACACGTCGTTCTCGCAGAATGTCGGGCTCGTCGGCGTCACCGGCATCCGCAGCCGGTTCGTCTGCGTCGCCGGCGGCCTCATCCTGCTGGCGATGGGGGTGGTTCCCAAGCTCGGCGCGCTGGTCGAATCCGTGCCGGTGTTCGTGCTCGGCGGCGCCGGCATCGTGATGTTCGGCATGGTCGCGGCGACGGGCGTGCGCATCCTCGCCGGCGTCGACTACGCCGCCAACCGCAACAACCTCTATATCGTCGCGATCTCAGTCGGGTTCGGCATGATCCCGGTGCTGGCGCCGAGTTTCTTCAACGCCCTGCCGGGCGCGCTGGCGCCGGTGCTGCATTCCGGCATCGTGCTGGCCGCGCTGATGGCGGTGGTGCTGAACCTCGTCTTCAACGGCTGGGTCTCGCACGCGGAAGCGAGCGCCGCAGTCCGCGACGGCGCCCGTTCGAGCGAGGCGCTGCACTGAGCCGCGTCTCGCGGCTCATCCTCGTCGCGCGCCGCGTCTCGCGGCTTAACCGCCCGCGGCGTCGGTGATCTTCCACCGGCAGGCAGCCCAGGCGCGGCGCCGGTTGGCGAGATCGACGTGGATGTGCTCCTCGTGGTAGCCGTCCGATCCCGGCCCGAGCACCGTCTCGAAGCGGGCGCAGGCGCTGGCCCGCATCACGGTCCGGAACGAGGCCGGCAGCGAGCGGCCGCCCATCGCGTAGCTGCGGCCGTTCGCCAGTACATAGCCGCCGACATCCATGGCGTTGCCGCGGCCGTGCTCGCTCAGCCGGTTGCCGCGCTGGCGGTTCTGCGGCCGGCAATCATAGGAATCCGCCACCTTCACCGCCGCGAGCGGGCTGCCGAGCTTCGCGATCGCCGGGGCGATGTCGGAGCGCATCCACGCGACGATCTCCGTCGCCATATGGCAGTTGAGGTGGGCCGGCGGCGTCATCTCCACCTCGCGACCGTCGGCGAGCTTGAACGAACTCACCTTCACGAGGTCCGGAACCCGGCAGGCGCCGCCGGATTGCTTGTGCTCGGAGGGCACCATGTCGGCGATGCCCTTGGCGACGATGGCCGCGCAGGCGGCGGGCAGCCCGCGCACCACGCCCTTGAGGTCCTGTGTCCCGGGCAAGGCCGTGAGCGACGAGCCGGGCAGCGTGTCGGTCGGCGGGTTGATCGACGTTCCCGGCAGCGCGGCGATCTCCGTGCCGGGCAATCGTGGCCTTGCCGCCGGGACAGGCACGACGAGGCCCCCGCTGACGGCGGCCGCGGCGCCGGTCTGCGGGCGCGCCTCGGCGGGCGGCGCTTCCTCGCTGCTGACGATGGCGGCCTCGGCAATGGCCGGGCGCGGCGTCGGCAGGCTGACGGGCACCGGCACTACCGGCTGCTCCAGCGCCTCGGCGACCACCGGCCTCGGCGGCCGCAGTTCGGGCATGTAGGCCTGCGGGATATCCGGTGCCTCGGCCTCCGGCGCGACCGGCGGTGGCACGACCGGAGCCGGCTCGACGACCACCGGCGGCCGGGCGGCCGGTGTCCGGCGGCCGGTCCGCGGCACGGCCGTGAAGCCGCCGCCCGCGGCGCCCGGCGCGATGGCGACGCCCTGCACGCCCGGCGGCACCAGCGCCAGCGCAGTCGGCGCGCCTTCGTCGGATGGCGCCGAATTGGGGAAGAACATTGCGTCCGGGCCGGGAGAGGGCGTCGCGCCCTTGTTGCGCAAGGCCGCGGAAAGCGCCGGGTTCGGCGGCGGCTCCGCGGCGATCACGGCGAAGGCGGCAAACGGGTCGGGCGGCGCCGGCGGCGCGAGATCGCCCTTGCCCGTCACGAGGCCGACCGGCCCGCCGGTGTCCTGCGCGCCTGCCGCCGCGGGGGCAGCCCCCGGGGTGCGGGCGACGCGATTGCCCTTCGCTGTCTTCGTCACGGGCGCGGTCTGTTCGGCCCCCTGCCCCGCGCCGGCTGCGAGGTCCTGCGCCGTGGCGCCTTCGGGCCAGACACCGAGGGCGAGGGTCAGGACAAGCACGGCCACCCCGGTCCACCGCGCGGCAGCGTCGGACCGCCGCCCCGGCGTGGCGGCACGGTCGGATTGCGGAGCGCTTTCCGACCGCATGATCCCGTCCGATTGACCGAACATCGCCCGCGTTTCGAGAACCGGCGCAGATGCCCGTCGTCCGGATCGCGTCGGTCCGGACGCGTCAGGCTGCGGCCTGCGTGCGGTCGCAGCCGTTCCGACCCCACGGTCCAGCGGCAACCGGCCGAAGGCCGGCCATTGTTCCGGTGGGCTCGCCATGCGTTCGGCTGTCCTGCTCCTGATCCGGCCTCGCCCGCGATTCCGTTCGGCACCACGGGATTCGCCCGTCGGCCCATCTCGCCCCGAGCCTGTTGCGAAGTCCATCGCTGCCGGTCAAATCGGACCGATTTGAGAACGGCGCCCGCTCATCCACACCGAAAACGACCCGGGGGGCACGTCTCGCGACGCGCCCCCGGCAATGCTGCGGCGAAGGAGGCCGGTTCAGGCGTGGACGCGGCTGTTCCGTGTTCTGGCCGGGGATGCGACGAGATAGATGCCGATCGCGACACCGAGCAGGCCGGCGAGCACGACATAATAGGCCGGCGCCAGCGGCTCGCCGCGCATCCACACACTGACGACGAGCGGGGTCAGGCCGCCGAACACGGCATAGGCGACATTGTAGGAGAACGAGATGCCGCTGAAGCGCACCGCCGGCGGGAAGGCCTGGATCATCACGAACGGGATCGCCCCGATCACGCCCACGGAGAGGCCGGCGATGCCATAGAGCGGCACCAGCAGGTGCGGCGCGTCGCCGATGTGGAAATAGAGCACGAACGCCGTCACCGCCATCGCGAGGCAGCCGACGATCAGCACCTTGCCGGCGCCGAAGCGGTCGGCGAGCGCACCGGAGGCGACACAGCCGAGCGTCAGCAGCAGCGTCGCGACCGCGTTGGCGGCGAGCGCGTCGCGCGGCGCGATGCCGTAGGCCTTCTCAAGAAGCGCCGGGGTCATCAGGATGATGACGACGACGCCCGCCGACAGCACCCAGGTCAGCAGCATGGAGATCGCGACGCCGCCGACATGGTCGCGCAGCACGGTCTTCAGCGGCAGTTCGGCGGCGAGAGCCTTGCGGGCCTGCATCTCCTGGAACACCGGCGTTTCTTCCAGCCAGCGGCGGAGATAGACCGAGACGAGCCCGAACACGCCGCCGAGCACGAACGCGAGGCGCCATCCATAGGACGCCACCTCGGCCGGCGTGAGCCAGTCGTTGATGGCGCTCGCCACCAGCGAGCCGATCATGATGCCGGCCGTCAGGCCGCAGGTCAGCAGCCCCGCCGCGAAGCCGACGCGGTGGCGCGGCGCGTGTTCCGCCACGAACACCCACGCGCCCGGCACCTCGCCGCCGATGGCCGCGCCCTGCAGCACGCGCATCGCCAAAAGGCCGATCGGCGCCCAGATGCCGATGGAGGCGAAGGTCGGCATCACGCCGATCGCCAGCGTCGACAGCGCCATCAGGAGGATGGAGAGCGTGAACATCCGCTTGCGGCCGAACCGGTCGCCGAAATGGGCGATGACGATGCCGCCGAGCGGGCGCGCCAGATAGCCGGCGGCGAAGATCGCGAACGCCTGCACGCTGCGCAGCCAGTCCGGCATTTCCGGCGGGAAGAACAGCTGCCCGACGACCCCGACGAAGAACACGTAGATGATGAAGTCGTAGAACTCCAACGCGCCGCCCAGGGCGGAAAGCGTCAGCGTGCGGTAATCGCGCCGGTTCAAGGGCCGGCCGACGGCAATCTCGGTCATGACGGTCTCGTGGTCTGGATGCTGCGCGCGCCGCGGCCGGGGAGGAAGCGCCTGCGGGGCCGGCATCGATGCGGGCTTTGCGCGCCCTCATTATGGCGGAAATGCGGCTTGCGCAATAAACCTCACCGCAGACCGGCCATGCACGACATAAACGGGCGTCTTGCTGCAATCGGCGGTGCGAACGGTCGATCTATGAAGAAGCGGTGTCGATCAGCGAGAGGACGAGCGTCATCGGATGACGCGGCGTGCCGGTGAAACCGTGGTGCTCGTAGAACGTTCGGGCATCGTCCGAAATGGCGTGTACGAGAATGCCCCGGATGCCCAGGATGGCGGACGCGTGGCGGACGCGCAGCACGGCATCCTGCAGCAACGCGACGCCGAGGCCTCGCCCCTGCATCGAGCGGTCGACCGCGAGCCTGCCGAGAACGGCCATCGGAATCGGGTCGGGCATGTTCCGCCGCAGCCGGCCGGTCGCATCCGACGACGCGAGCGCACCCGATGCCAGCGCGTAATATCCTACCACCCGGCGTTCCGCTGTGGTCACGACATAGGTGCGGGACGCGCCGGAAATCTGGTTTGCCAGGGCGCGCCGCCGCAGCCAGTCGTCGAGCGCCGCTTCGCCGGACTGGAATGCCGTCAAGACATGCGTCTCCAGCAGCGGTGCCGGCGCATGAAGCTCCACGCTCAGTCTTTCCACGGCTTCGGCGCGCGCATCAGCCGCTCATATCCCTCACCGGAGGGCGGGCGGTCGAGAACGGAGAGGAAGTGCTCGAAGGTCTCATGGTCGACGCGCACGAAGGCACGATCAAGCAATGCGTGCTCCGCGGCCAGGCGAGCGGCATCGATCATGAAGTCGGAGCGCGTCTTGCCGGCAATCTGCGCGGCCCGATCGATCAGGTCCCGAACATCCTCGCGCACCCGCAGGTTTACCGGGCGCGTCGCAGCCGCAGGCAAAGTCTCCTTCGATGGCGAGGCCATGTTCTCTTCCCTTCCGGCTCCGGCCCATCAGATACACATTGTGTACCCAGCATACCATCCAACGTCGCCCGAAAACAGTCGGGGCAGCGAGCGTGATCGCTCGCCGCCCCGGTCTCTCACCTGTCCGTTGATCCGGACTGGATCAGGTGTTGTAGCCGACCACCGAACCGTTGGCGTGGAGGTGGGCGACGAGGCCGGCGGTGGAGGAATCGAACGTGGCAGGGTCCGCCTTGCCGTCGATCACCGGCTGCAGCGACAGCGCCAGTTCCTTGCCGAGTTCCACGCCCCACTGGTCGAACGAGTTGATGCCCCAGATCGCGCCTTCGACGAACACGGTGTGCTCGTAGAGCGCGAGCAGGCGGCCGACCGTGAACGGATCGAGCTTGGCATAGGCGATGGTCGTGGTCGGCCGGTTGCCCGGGAACACCTTGTGGGGCGCGAGGCGCGCGGCCTCGTCCGGAGCCATGCCGGCGGCGAGAAGCTGCGCCGTCGCCTCCTCCAGCGTGCGGCCTTCCATCAGCGCCTTGGTCTGGGCGAGGCAGTTGGCGACGAGGTAGCCGTGCTGGTGGGGAAGCTGGTGCGGCTCCGCGGCGATCAGGAAGTCGGCCGGGATCACGTCGGTGCCCTGATGGATGAGCTGGTAGAAGGCGTGCTGGCCGTTGGTGCCGGGCTCGCCCCAGACCACAGGGCCGGTTGCGGTCTTCGCCGGCGTGCCGTCGCGGGTGACGCGCTTGCCGTTCGATTCCATGTCGAGCTGCTGCAGGTGGGCGGCGAAGCGCGACAGGTGCTGGTCGTAGGGCAGGATCGCCTTGGTCGGGAAGCCCCAGACATTGCGGTACCACACCCCGAGCAGGCCCTGGATCACCGGCAGGTTTTCCAGCAGCGGCGCGGTGCGGAAGTGCTCGTCCATGGCGTGGCCGCCGGCGAGGAACGCCTCGAAATTGTCGGCTCCGACGGCGAGTTCGACCGAGAGGCCGATCGCCGACCACACCGAATAGCGCCCGCCGACCCAGTCCCAGAACCCGAAGGCGCGGTCTTCCGGAATGCCGAACGCGGCGATCTTGGTGAGGTTGGTCGAGAGCGCCGCGAAGTGGGAACCGACCGCGGCGTCGCCGAGCTTGTCCACCACCCACGCCCGCGCGGTGCCGGCATTGGTCATGGTCTCGAGCGTGGTGAAGGTCTTGGAGGCGACGAGGAACAGCGTCGTTTCCGGATCGAGCGTCGCCAGCGTGTCGTGGATGTGGGCGCCGTCGACATTGGAGACGTAGTGCACCGCCGGCCCGTCGCCGCGATAGGGCGCGAGCGCCAGCGTCACCATCGCCGGGCCGAGATCGGAGCCGCCGATGCCGATATTGACGACGTCGGTGATGCGCTTGCCGGTCGCGCCCGCGATGGCGCCGGACCGCACGCCCTCGGCGAAGGCGCGCATCCGCGCCAGCACCTCGTTGACCTCGGGCATCACGTCCTTGCCGGCGGAATAGATCGGCCGGTTGGAGCGGTTGCGCAGGGCGACGTGCAGCACCGAACGATGCTCGGTGAAATTGATCGGCTCGCCCGCGAACATCCGCGCGCGAAGCCCCTCGACATCGGCGGCCCGCGCGAGATCGGCCAGGAGGTCGAAGGTCTCGCGGGTGGCGCGATGCTTGGAATAGTCGATCAGCAGGTCGTCGACCTTGAGCGAGAACCGGGCGAAGCGGTCCTTGTCGGCCTTGAACAGGTCGCGCATGTGCACGCCGTCGAAGGTGGCGCGGTGCGCTTCGAGACGGGCGAGTGCTTCAGCGACGGCGTCGGTCATCGGTTGCTCCGGCTTCTTGGGCGCCCGGCTGGGCGCGCCGACCATCGGATGATAAAGGCGCGGATAGTCTCGCTGGCGGGGATGTCTGGACGGAGACGGTCGGATGAACGCGAAGCCGGGGCGACCTTGTGCCGCCTCAGGCTGCGCGCCGCGCCTCGCGCCGCTTGAGCACGCCCAGAAGGGCGAGCCCCGGCAGGGCCAGCAGCGTGGCGATCACATAGTACCAGACCCATCCCGCATAGGCGACGACGAAGCCCGCCGGCGCCGCCAGCGTCACCCGCGCCATGCCCTCGAGCGAGGTAAGCAGCGCGAACTGGGTGGCGGTGTAGTCGCGGTTGGAACAGAGCTTGGAGAGATAGGCCGCCATCACCGTGCCGCCGATGCCGGTGGCGAAGTTCTCCAGTGCGATGGTGCCGCACAGCGTGGTCGCGGCCCACAGGCCCTGGAGGCCGTGCTCGGAAATCGACGTCAGCGTGATGCGCTTCACCCCGTCGGCTCCGACCACGCCCACCGCCTCGACGAGATGCGGCAGGTCCAGCGCCGGCCAAACGAAGGTGATGTTGGTGGCCATCTGGCCGATGGTGGCGATCCACAGAGCCTTCATCACGCCGATGCGGTTCGCCAGGATGCCGCCGACGAACCCGCCCGCGATCACCGAGAAGAAGCCGAACGGCCATTGCAGCGCCGCGTAGGTCGCCTTCTCGAAACCCATGGTGAGGAAGAAATAGGTGCGCAGTTCCGTGGTGAAGGCGTCGCCGAGCTTGAACAGCAGCACGAACAGCAGGATCAGCCACCACGCGTCCTTCTTCACGAAGTCGCGGAACGGATCGACCACGGCGCTGCGGAAGCGGCCCTCGGCGCGGTGGGCGAAGCGCGGCGCCTGCGCCGCCCAGTCCTCCTTCGCCAGGAAGGTGCCGACGATGCCGATCAGCACGAGGCTCGAAACCGCGATGAAGCCGAGATGCCAGGCTTCCGCCTGCGGCACGCCCGACGCCTCGATCCACGACACCAGCCCGACCGTGCCGGCGAACGACACCAGCATCGCCACCCGGTAGGCGGCGAGGAAATTGGCGGTGCCGGCGGCCTGTTCGCTCTCTTCGAGCGATTCGATGCGCAGCGCGTCGACGGCGATGTCCTGTGTCGCCGACAGGAACGCCACCACGACCGCGACCGCGGCGACGC
The DNA here is from genome assembly GCF_900148505.1 of Pseudoxanthobacter soli DSM 19599. NCBI lineage: Bacteria > Pseudomonadati > Pseudomonadota > Alphaproteobacteria > Hyphomicrobiales > Segnochrobactraceae > Pseudoxanthobacter > Pseudoxanthobacter soli. Next base: position 67,198 of record NZ_FRXO01000015.1, read on the forward strand.
CCATCCGGTCCACCGCGGGATCGAACAGGCCGAGGCAGGCGATCGCCGCCATCAGCAGGATCTGGATGGAGAGCAGCCAGGCCCGGCGGTGGCCCAGAAGCCGCGACAGGCCGGGGATGGCGAAGCCGTCGATGGCGGGCGACCAGACGAATTTCCAGCCATAGGCGATGCCGACCAGCCCGAACAGGCCGATGGTCTCGACGCTGACGCCGGTCTCGGTCAGCCACGCCTGCAAGGTGGAGCCGGTCAGCTGCAGCGGCAGGCCCGACGAGAAGCCGAGCAGCAGCATGACGGCGACCCGCCGCCGGCCGTAGACGGCGAACAGGCGGGCGAGCCAGCCGAGCGGCGGCGCGGCTTCCGCGGCGCCCTGGGATGGGGCTGAAGTGGTCGGCTCGCTCACCCTGTCGGCCTCGTTGTCCGCTCTCGCGCGGCACCCGCCGCGCTTTGGCGGATCATGCCCCGGCATCGGTTAACGGATGCGAATCAAGCCGGCCCAGCATGGCGGCATCGGCCCGCCGCCGCCAGCCGTCCGGAGCCGGACGAGGCTCACTCGTCGGGAGAGTCCTCGATCGGATCGTAGATCGAGCTGTCGAAGCCGAGCAGGTTGAACGACTGCTGCATATGGTCCGGCAGCGGCGCCGACACATCGAGCACGCCGCCAGCCGGATGCGGGATGATGATCCGCCGGGCGTGGAGGTGCAGGCGGTTCTGGATGCCGCCGGGCAGCTGCCAGTTCTCGATGTTGAAATATTTGGGATCGCCGATGATCGGGTGGCCCATATGGGCGGCGTGGGCGCGAAGCTGGTGGGTGCGCCCCGTCACCGGCCGCATTGAAAGCCAGGCGATCTGCTGGGCTGCCTGGTCGACGACGGCATAATAGGTCAGCGCGTGCACCGCCTCGTCCTCGCCGTGCTGGGCGATGCGCATGCGCTCGCCCTCCGGCCCCGGCTCCTTGGCGAGGAAGGTGGAGATGCGGCCCTGCCGCGGCTTCGGCACGCCCTTGACGAGCGACCAGTAGATTTTCTTGGTCTGGCGGGCGCGGAACGAGCCGGTCAGCTTCTCCGCCGCCAGCCGCGTGCGCGCCACCACCAGAATGCCCGAGGTGTCGCGGTCGATGCGGTGGACGAGGCGCGGCTTCTGGCCCTTGGCGTCGCGGAAGGCTTCCAGCATGCCGTCGACATGGCGCGTCAGGCCTGAACCGCCCTGCACGGCAAGGCCCGCCGGCTTGTTGAACACGAAGGTCTCGCGATCCTCGTGCAGGATGAGGCTTTCCAGGAACGCGCGGTCGCTCGGCCGGCCGGCCGGGGCCAGCCGCTCGCCGCGCTCCTCGCCGCCACCGCCGCCGGCCCAGGGCGAGGCGCCCGCCGGCCCGTCGGTCGGCATCGGCGGGATGCGCACGCCCTGCCCCGACGCCAGCCGCGTCGATGCCTTGACGCGCGCGCCGTCGACCCGGATCTGCCCCGAGCGCAACAATTTCTGCAGCTGGACGAAGCCCAGCCCCGGATAATGAGCCTTGAACCAGCGATCGAGACGCATGCCGTCTTCGTCGCGGCCAACGGTGATGGTGTAGACGCCTGCCATGATGCCCCGTAGGTGGCAGGTTCCCGCCCGGTTCGCAAGCGCGGAATAGTGCGGGCGCCTGCGCGCGCCGCGCGCGGCTCGGCCGGCCGGCGCGTCTTCCGTTCGGATCGAGCCGGTCGGAAAGCGCTCTACTGGAACAGCATCCGCCCGCCGAGCATCCCGGCGGCGACGGCCAGCAGCGACAGCACCACGGAACCCAGCACATAGGCGGCCGCCAGCATCAGCTCGCCGCGCTCCCACAGCACGAAGCTGTCGAGCGAGAACGTGGAGAACGTGGTGTAGCCGCCGAGCACACCGGTGGTGAAGAACACCCGGAACCACTTCGAAGCGGTCGGCTCCTGGAAGGCCAGCCACGAGATCACCGCGCCCATGATGAACGAGCCGGTGATGTTGATGAAGAACGTCCCCCAGGGAAACGCCATCCCGAACGTCTTCATCGCGAACATGCCGACATAGTAACGCACCAGGGCGCCGAGGCCGCCCCCGACGAACACCAGCATTGCATCGGACATCGGTCTTCCCCAGCTAGCCTGTCACGACGGCAAGGCGGCGGTCCGGCCCCGCCGCGCATCGTCGTGGCACGCTAATCCATCGGCCTGAAAAGGGGAATGCGGCTCTCCGCCATGCGGATGCACAGAGTGGCCGGGGGCCTATCGCGACCGCATCAGCCTTCGTTGCGGCTGCGCCTCAGCTCCGCCCATCGGGCGAGCCGCTCGCCGAGCACCTTCTCGAAGCCGCGCGGCGTCGGCCGGTAGAAGCTCTGGCGGCCGATGGCTTCGGGAAAATAGTCCTGCCCCGAGAAGGCGTCCGGCTCGTCGTGGTCGTAGCGGTAGCCGGTGCCGTAGCCCTCGGATTTCATCAGCCTGGTCGGCGCGTTCAGGATCGTCTTCGGCGGCACCAGCGAGCCGTTCTCCTTGGCGACGCGCATCGCGGCCTTGTAGGCGTTGTAGGCGGCATTGGATTTCGGCGCGGTGGCGAGATAGATCGCCGTCTGCGCCAGCGCCAGCTCGCCCTCCGGGCTGCCGAGGAAGTGATAGGCGTCCTTGGCCGCGTTCGCGACCACCAGCGCCTGCGGATCGGCAAGACCGATATCCTCCACCGCCATGCGCACCAGCCGCCGCGCCACGAACAGCGGGTCCTCGCCGGCATCGAGCATCCGGCAGAGATAATAGAGCGCCGCATCGGGATCCGAGCCGCGCACCGACTTGTGCAGCGCCGAGATCAGGTTGTAGTGCCCGTCTTCGGACTTGTCGTAGATCGGCGCCCGGCGTTGCAGCACCGCCTGCAGCCGCTCGGCGTCGAAGATCTCGCCCTCGCCGGCGGCGCGCCAGACCTCCTCCGCGAGCGTCAGCGCGGCGCGGCCGTCGCCGTCGGCCATGCGCACCAGCACGCCGCGCGCCTCCTTGTCGAGCGGCAGGCGCCGCTTCTCCACCTCTTCGGCGCGGCCGAGCAGGCGCATCACCGCCTCGCCGTCGAGCGGGCGGAACACCAGCACCTGCGCGCGCGACAAAAGCGCGGCATTCAGTTCGAACGACGGGTTTTCCGTGGTGGCGCCAACGAGCGTGACCGTGCCGTCTTCCATCACCGGCAGGAAGGAATCCTGCTGGGCCTTGTTGAAGCGGTGGATCTCGTCGACGAACAGCAGCGTGCCCTTGCCCATGGCGCGGCGGCCGCGGGCGGCATCGAACAGCTTCTTCAGGTCCGCCACGCCGGTGTGGATCGCCGACACCTGCTCGAAGGCGAGATCGGTCTCGCCCGCCAGCAGCCGCGCGACCGTGGTCTTGCCGGTGCCGGGCGGGCCCCAGAACACCAGGCTGCCGACGGAGCCGGAGCGCAGCATCCGCGTCAGGGTTCCGTCCGGCCCGACCAGATGGTCCTGGCCGACGACTTCGGAGAGCTTCCTCGGCCGCAGGCGGTCGGCCAGCGGACGCGGCGCGGACCGCTCGAAACCGGCGGCGGCGAACAGATCGGACATGGCGGAACCCCGGGCATCCGCCGCCGGCGCGCCTGAACAACGCAGGGACCGGTGTGCGGCAGCGATCTCAACACGGCCCGGAGTAACGCCCCGTTCGGATCGGCTCGATCGGAACGGAACGCCGCCGGACGGCCTTGCATAGTGGATCGACAAGGCCGCTTCCAGCGCCTTGCCGCCTGTCGCCGAGAGGCCGACGGTCGAGGCCTACCCCCTCAGCGCGATCTGGAGCACCCTGCCCTCGCGTTCGACCGCGATCCGCCACACCGGCGCCCGGCGCGCGGTGAGCTTGGCGAGCTGCGCGGTCGTGTCGATGGCGGTGCCGTTGACCTCCAGCACGATATCGCCCGCGACGAAGCCCACCTGCGCGGCGATGGAGTTGGCCGCGACGCGCGAGACCGCTACCCCCTTGCGGTCGCCCGGCAGCCGCAGCTCGTCATTGACCGCCGGGGACAGGTTCATCACCGTCGCGCCCGCGAACGGCGACACGCCGTCGAGATTGCGCGCATCGCGGGCCGGAACCTCCGGCGCCTGAACCAGCGCAACCGCAAGCGACAGCGTTTCCTCGCCACGGCGGATGCCGAGCGCCACCGTGCCGCCGAGCGGTTTGGTGGCGAAGCGGTAGCCGAAGCTGTCGGGATCGTCGATCTCGACGCCATCGACCGAGACGACGAGGTCGCCGACCTCGAGACCCGCCTTCGCGGCGGGGCTGCCCGCCACTACGGCGGTCACGATCGCGCCCTCGGGCCTGTCGAGGCCGAGGCCGTCGGCGATATCGGCCGTCACCGTCTGGAGCGTCGCGCCCAGCCACGGCCGGCGGATCACGCCACCCTGCCGAGCGGCGTCGACCACCTGCCGCACCATGTTGGCGGGAATCGCGAAACCGATGCCGATCGAACCGCCGGAGCGGGAGAAGATCGCGGTGTTGATGCCCACGACGTTGCCCTTCATGTCCACAAGCGCGCCGCCGGAATTGCCGGGATTGATCGCGGCATCGGTCTGGATGAAGAACTGATAGTCGGTGATGCCGACCTGGGTGCGCGCCAGCGCCGAGACGATGCCCTGGGTGACCGTCTGGCCGACGCCGAACGGATTGCCGACCGCCAGCACGATGTCGCCGACCTCCAGCTTGTCGGAATCGCCGAGCGTCAGCGCCGGGAACGTGCCTTGCGCGCCGCGGATGCGCAGCACGGCGAGATCGGTCTTCTCGTCCTTCAGCACGATGTCGGCATCGAATTCGCGCCGGTCGGCGAGCGCGACGCGCACGGCGTCGGCATCCTTGATGACGTGGTTGTTGGTGACGATGATGCCGGAGGGATCGACGATCACGCCCGAGCCGAGCGACTGGAGCTGCCGTTGCCGGGTGGGTCCGCGCAGGCCGTCGCCGCCGCCGAAGAACCGCCGGAACAGCGGATCGTCGCCGAACGGCGAAGACGGCTGCGCCACGATGCGCGAGGCATAGACGTTCACGACCGCCGGCACGACGCTCTTCACGACGGGCGCGAAGGAGAGCGTGATCTCCGCCTTGCTCGTCGGCACGCGCACGGCTGGCGCCGCCGGAGCCGCAGGCGCGGCGTTCTGAGCGACCGAGCTCTGCACGAACAAAGCCGCCCCGCCGGCACCGAGCCCGAGCGCGACGACAGCCGCGACGGCAATCCGGCTGAAGGCGCGCGGAACACGCGTCAGGGGAAAACGCGGCGTCGGGAAACGTGGCATCCGGAAACCTGGCATTCGCTCTTCCTCACCCACTTTTCGGCTCTGAAGGGCCTTCCGGTCTGGCAGACTCACCGGACCGACAGGAAACCGCCCCAGATTCAAAGACTTGAGAGCATTCCGTCCGGACCGGCATGATCTGAACGGAAAAGGCTCGGGCCGCGGTGGCGATGGCAGCAAGCAAACACGACAGGAAAACGGCAGAGCGGCGTGCCGCCGACGCGCCACGGAACGTGCGCGCCCGATCCACCGCCGGTCGCCGTCGGCCTCCGCGCTACCCCCGCCTCAGGCACGCCGGCCCGCCTCTCGCCGCCACCCGCAGGAGCCGCATGATCACCATACCCCCGGTCGCCCGCACCGCGATGCGCCGCGCGCAGAGGTGGCCGTCATCGAACGAAAAAGGGGCGGCCCGAAGACCGCCCCCGATTCAAACCTGAGACAGGAACCCGCGCCGGACCAAGCCGGCCAACGGATCACGCCGCTTCGGCAGCAGCCTCGGCCTCGGCGCGCGCGCGATCGGCGGCACCCTTGGCAGCCGGATCGCGATCGACGAGCTCGATCACCGCAACGGCGGCCGCGTCACCCTGGCGGAAGCCCGCCTTCAGCACGCGGGTGTAGCCGCCGGCGCGCTCCTTGTAGCGAGGGCCGAGGGTGTCGAACAGCTTCCGGACCGTCTCCAGGTCCTTGATCTGCGCGATGGCCTGGCGGCGGGCGTGCAGGTCGCCGCGCTTGCCGAGGGTGATCAGCTTCTCGACGATCGGACGCAGGTCCTTCGCCTTCGGCAGGGTTGTCACGATCTGCTCGTGCTGGATCAGCGACACCGCCAGATTGGCGAACAAAGACTTGCGGTGGGCGCTGTCCCGACCGAGCTTGCGACCGCTGTTCGCGTGGCGCATGGCCCTCTCCTACTTCTCGAATTCCGTCGTGTCACCGAAAGCGGGCGGCCGAAACCGCCGGGATCGCTCTCAGTAGTGATGATCTTCGTAACGCTTGGCCAGCTCTTCGATATTCTCAGGCGGCCAGTTCTCGATTTCCATGCCGAGGTGCAGACCCATCTGGGCCAGCACTTCCTTGATCTCGTTCAGCGACTTGCGGCCGAAGTTCGGGGTGCGAAGCATCTCCGCCTCCGTCTTCTGGATCAGGTCGCCGATATAGACGATGTTGTCGTTCTTCAGGCAGTTGGCCGAACGGACCGAAAGCTCCAGCTCGTCGACCTTCTTGAGAAGCGCGGGGTTGAACGCCGGGAGCGGAACGTCGTCGCGGATCTCCTCGCGGCGCGGCTCTTCGAAGTTCACGAACACCGACAGCTGGTCCTGCAGGATGCGGGCGGCATAGGCCACCGCGTCGTCCGGCACCACCGAACCGTCGGTCTCGATGGACAGCGTCAGCTTGTCGTAATCGAGCACCTGGCCCTCACGGGTGTTCTCGACCCGGTAGGACACCTTCTTGACCGGCGAATAGAGGCTGTCGACGGGGATGAGCCCGATCGGCGCGTCTTCCGGCCGGTTGCGCTCGGCCGGGACATAGCCCTTGCCGGTGTTGACCGTGAACTCGATGCGGATGTCGGCACCGTCGTCGAGCGTGCAGAGCACGAGATCGGGGTTCAGAACCTCGATGTCGCCCACCGTCTGGATGTCGCCGGCGGTCACGACGCCGGGGCCCTGCTTGCGCAGCACCATCCGCTTCGGGCCTTCGCCCTGCATGCGGAGCGCGACTTCCTTGATGTTGAGGATGATGTCGGTCACATCCTCGCGCACGCCGGCGATCGACGAGAACTCGTGCAGCACGCCGTCGATCTGTACCGCCGTCACCGCCGCACCCTGGAGCGACGACAGCAGCACGCGACGAAGCGCATTGCCGAGCGTCAGGCCGAAGCCGCGCTCCAGCGGCTCGGCCACGACGGTCGCGATCCGCTTCGGATCATCGCCCACCTTGACGTCGAGCTTGGTCGGGCGGATCAACTCCTGCCAATTCTTCTGGATGGTCACGGTCCGCACCCTTTCACATCACCGCCCTATGAAGCGCATCGCCTCCTGAGCGCCCCCGGGATCGCGGCCAGGGGTCCGCCATTCAAGTGAAGGCGCCGGCTCAAGGACACGGCGCTTCAGATCGGGCGGGCCGCATCGCGGCGCCCCACCCGACAAGCGTCCTCAGACGCGGCGGCGCTTGCGCGGCCGGCAGCCATTGTGCGGGATCGGGGTCACGTCGCGGATCGACGTCACCATGAAGCCCGCGGCCTGGAGAGCACGCAGCGCCGATTCACGACCCGAACCCGGACCGCACACCTCGACCTCGAGGGTGCGCATGCCGTGCTCCTGCGCCTTGCGCGCCGCGTCCTCGGCGGCGACCTGCGCGGCGTAGGGGGTCGACTTGCGCGAGCCCTTGAAGCCCATCGTGCCGGCGGACGACCACGAGATCGCGTTGCCCTGGGCATCGGTGATGGTGATCATGGTGTTGTTGAACGACGCGTTGACGTGAGCGACGCCAGACGAGATGTTCTTGCGCTCGCGGCGGCGGACGCGCGTGGCTTCTTTCGCCATGGTCTTTCAATTCTCCAACATCGAACCGGCATCACGCCGGGATACCGTGGTCCCGCACCAGATGAAGGCGTCGGGAAACCCGGGCCTCGACCGAACGGGCGCCTGATTACTTCTTCTTGCCGGCGATCGCCTTGGCAGGACCCTTGCGGGTGCGCGCATTGGTGTGCGTGCGCTGGCCGCGAACCGGCAGGCCGCGACGATGGCGCAGGCCGCGATAGCAGCCGAGGTCCATCAGCCGCTTGATGTTCATCGCCACTTCACGACGCAGGTCGCCCTCGACCACGTAGTCCTGGTCGATGGCTTCGCGAATCTGAAGCACTTCGGAATCCGACAGCTCGTTGACGCGACGCTCGGGAGCGATCCCGACCTTCTCGATCAGGTCCTGAGCCTTCCGCGGCCCGATGCCGTGGATGTACTGAAGCGCGATCAGGACGCGCTTGTTCGTCGGGATGTTGACGCCTGCGATACGGGCCACGCTTCTATCTCCTAGACCCCTGCCGACACCGGCGGGGCAACGTTCTTCACCGGCGCGAAGCCGGCAGTCGCTGGTCTCGAACTTCGGCACCCGAAACCGAACGGCAACGAATCGCGCTTACGATTCCATCACCCGGACGATCTCAAGCACGCAACGACCGGCTCCGGTCGCCTCTCGGCCACCGGCACCGATCGCATCACGATCGCGAAATGGTGCCGTTCCTTAATGGATCGCGGCGATACAGTCAACCGCCGCGATCCGGTTCTCATGGTCGTTTCAGGCCACACTGGCCTTGATCGCCGCCTCGATCCGCTCCGTCACCTCGTCGACATTCAGCATGCCGTCGACGGTCTGGAGCAGTCCCGCGGCGCGGTAATAGTCGGAAACCGGCGCGGTTTGGGCGCGGTAGACCTCAAGGCGCTTCTTCAGCGCCTCGGGCGTATCGTCCGCGCGAACGGCGGCGCCCGATTCGCGGGCGCGCTTCTCGATGCGGCCGAGCAGCGCCGACTCGTCCACGACGAGTTCGATCACGACGTCGAGGGTCAGCCCCTTCTGCGCCATCAGATCCTTCAGGATCTCGGCCTGCGCCACCGTGCGCGGGAATCCGTCGAGTATGAAGCCGCGCGCGCAATCCGCCGCCTCGATGCGGTCGGCGACGATCTCGCCTACCACGGCATCGGGCACGAGCTCGCCACGCGCCATGATGTCCTGCGCCCGCAGGCCGACAGGGGTCTTGTCACGCACGGCCGCCCGCAGCATATCGCCGGTCGAAAGCTGCACGATGCCGTGCCGCTCCACCAGGCGAGCCGCCTGGGTGCCCTTCCCGGCCCCGGGCGGTCCGAGCAATATCAGTCTCATCGACGTTTTCCCCCGAGCTTCGCTTTCTTCACGAGCCCTTCGTATTGGTGGGCGAGCAGATGCCCCTGAACCTGCGAGACCGTGTCCATGGTCACGCTCACCACGATCAGGAGCGAGGTGCCGCCGAGATAGAACGGCACACCTGTCGCCGATATTAGAAATTCGGGCAGAAGGCAAACCAGCACAAGGTATATAGCGCCGAGCACGGTGATGCGCGTGAGCACGGTGTCGATGTACTCGGCCGTGCGCTCGCCGGGCCGAATGCCGGGGATGAAGCCGCCGTGCTTCTTCAGATTGTCGGCGGTCTCGGTCGGATTGAACACGATCGCCGTATAGAAGAACGCGAAGAACACGATCAGCGCCGCATAAAGCGCCATGTAGAGCGGCTGGCCGTGGCCGAGCAGCGTCGTGACCGTGGTCAGCCAGCCGATATTGGCGCTCGCGGCGAAGCTCGACGCGGTCGCGGGGATCAGCAGCAGCGACGAGGCGAAGATCGGCGGAATCACGCCCGAGGTGTTGAGCTTCAGCGGCAGGTGCGACGACTCGCCCTGGAAGATGCGATTGCCCTGCTGGCGCTTCGGATACTGGATCAAGAGCCGGCGCTGGGCGCGCTCCATGAACACGATGAAGGCGATCACGACGACCACGAGCACGATGATCGCGAGAATCACCACCGTGGAGATAGCGCCCTGGCGGCCGAGCTCCAGCGTTCCGGCGAGTGCCGTCGGCAGGCCGGCGACGATACCGGCGAAGATGATGAGCGAGATACCGTTGCCGATACCGCGCGCGGTGATCTGCTCGCCGAGCCACATCAGGAACATCGTGCCGCCGACGAGCGTCACCGTGGTGGAGGCCCGGAAGAACCAGCCGCCTTCGATCACGACGTTCTGCGCCGCCTCGAGGCCGATGGCGATCGAATAGGCCTGCACGACCGCCAGCAGCACCGTCAGGTAACGGGTGTACTGGTTGATGATCTTGCGGCCGCTCTCGCCTTCCTTCTTCAGCGCCTCCAGCGACGGCACGACGGTCGTCAGCAGCTGGATGATGATGGAGGACGAGATGTACGGCATGATGCCGAGCGCGAAGATCGCCATGCGGCCGACGGCGCCGCCGGCGAACATGTTGAACAGGCCGAGCAGGCCGCGCTGGGCGCCGGAAAAGGCCTGGGCGAGCGCGTCGGGGTTGATTCCCGGCAGCGGGATGTACGTGCCGAGGCGATAGACAAGCAGCGCGCCCAGCGTGAACCAGATGCGCTTCTTGAGTTCGCTCGCCTTCGAGAAGGCAGCGAAATTCAAGTTCGATGCGAGTTGCTCAGCCGCCGATGCCATGTTCCGCTCCGCTCGCCGCTGTCAGACCCAGGCCGCATGGCGGCGCGCATCAAAACGCATCCGCATGTTCGAAATCGGGCAACCGTCTTGCGGCGAGCACGCCGGTTCAGGCCCGTTCCAGCCATTGAGGGTCCAAGGGCCACGCGTGCCCTCGATTCGGGCCGCGATCCTAGTCCAATTCCACCGCGCGACAATGCCCGCATCGGGTCGCAGGCAATTTTAGGAATGACCTGTCGCCTTTTGGTGACCGGCCGGGAGGCCGATCCACCGGGGTACCCTTCTCGCGACACGACCGCGATCTTGCGACCGCGGTCCCGAAGAGCGTTCAGATACCGATGAGAGCCGTAGCCCGCGTTCGCCGGAAACCGCCGACGAACCCCGAATGAAAAACGCCGACCGAACCCGGCCGGCGTTCGTCATCAGGCTTCCGCGGTCTCGCCGGACTTCAGCGCGACCGAGCCGCCGGCCTTCTCGACCGCCGCGATCGCGGCCGCCGAGGCGCCCTCGACCGAGAACTTCACCGCAACGGTGAGTTCGCCGTCGTTGAGGAGGCGGACGCCGTCCTTCACGCGACGCAGCACGCCGGCCGCCTTCAGCGCTTCGGCATCGACAACAGCCGACGCATCGAGCCGGCCCGCATCGATCGCCTGCTGGATGCGGCCGACCGAAACGACGTTGTAGCTCTTGCGGAAGATGTTGTTGAAGCCGCGCTTCGGCAGGCGGCGATGCAACGGCATCTGGCCACCTTCGAAGCCCTTGATCGCCACGCCGGTGCGGGACTTCTGACCCTTCACGCCGCGGCCGGCCGTCTTGCCCTTGCCGGAGCCGATGCCGCGACCGACGCGCATGCGCGACTTCGTGGCGCCCGGATTATCCCGGATCTCGTTGAGCTTCATGGACGGGACTCCTTCACGCCTCGTCCACGATACGGACGAGGTGGGCGACCTTGGTGATCATGCCGCGCACCGCAGGCGTATCCTGCAGGGTGCGGCGACGGTGCAGCTTGTTCAGGCCGAGACCGACCAGCGTCGCCCGCTGATCGGCCGACCGGCGGATCGGGCTGCCGGTCTGCTCGACCGTGATGGTGTTCTTGGCTTCGGTCATCGGTTCAATCCCGGATCATGCGGGCGCCCATCCGGGCGCCCTCGGTTCTCGGGCCTGCCTGGCTCACGCCTCGGCGGCCGCATCCGCATCGACGTCACGGCGACGCGCCTGCAGCGCCGACACCTTGATGCCGCGGCGAGCCGCGACGGAGCGCGGGCTGTCCTCGTGCTTCAGCGCGGCAAACGTCGCGCGCACCATGTTGTAGGGGTTGGAGGAGCCGAGCGACTTCGCCACGACATCCTGCACGCCCAGCGTCTCGAACACGGCACGCATCGGACCGCCGGCGATGATGCCGGTACCGGCCGGGGCAGCGCGCAGGATCACGCGACCGGCGCCGTGGCGGCCGGCGACGTCGTGATGCAGCGTACGTCCCTCGCGCAGCGCAACGCGGATCAGGCCGCGCTTGGCCGCTTCGGTCGCCTTGCGGATCGCCTCAGGCACTTCACGCGCCTTGCCATGTCCGAAGCCGACGCGTCCCTTCTGGTCACCGACGACGACGAGCGCAGCGAAGCCGAAACGCCGACCACCCTTGACCACCTTCGCGACGCGATTGATGTGGACGAGCTTGTCGACGAATTCGCTATCGCGCTCTTCCCGTTCCCGCTCTCGAGCCATATTCCATAGTCCTTGATTTCTTCGCGGCCCGGTTTGGCCCAGGGCCCCTCAGCCGGCTGCGGTGTCGTCAGAAATCCAGACCGCCCTCACGGGCGGCCTCGGCGAGCGCCTTGATGCGCCCGTGATAAATGCGCCCGCCGCGATCGAACACGACCTTGCTCACACCCGCAGCCGTCGCGCGCTCGGCGATCAGCTTGCCGACGACCGAAGCCGCCGCAGTATCCGCGCCGGTCTTCAGATCGGTGCGCAGATCCTTCTCGAGCGTGGAGGCCGCAGCCACCGTGACGCCGGCGGCGTCGTCGATGATCTGGGCATAGATGTGCTTCGAGGACCGAAACACGCTGAGCCGCGGCCGACCGTTCGCCGCCGCCTTGAGGGCACGCCGCACGCGGGCGCGGCGACGCTCGTCTGTCGTAAGATGTCTCGCCATCGCTGCCACCCGTTACTTCTTCTTGCCTTCTTTGCGGACGATGAACTCGCCCGCATAGCGCACGCCCTTGCCCTTGTAGGGCTCCGGCTGGCGCCACTCGCGAATTTCGGCGGCCACCTGGCCGACCTTCTGCTTGTCGATGCCCGAGACCAGGATCTCGGTCGGCTTCGCGCAGGTGATGGTGATGCCTTCCGGGATCGGGAAGGCCACATCATGGCTGTAGCCGAGCGACAGGTTCAGGCTGTTGCCCTGCACCGCCGCCTTGTAGCCGACACCCGTGATCTCGAGCTTGCGCTCGAAACCCTTGCTGACGCCTACCACCAGGTTCGACACCATCGTCCGCGACATGCCCCAGAGGGACCGAGCCTTCTTGGACTCGTCGCGCGGCGTAACCGTGATGCCATCCGCCGTCTGCTCGACCGCGACCAGATCGTGAACCACGAAGGCCAGCTGGCCCTTCGGTCCCTTCACCGAAACGGTCTGTCCGTCGACGGTCGCCGTGATTCCACCCGGAACCACGACGGGCTTCTTGCCAATCCGCGACATCGCTCACCTACCCGTTCAATCTCGTTTCACCGGCCGGCGGATCGTGCCAGCCGGCGCCGCATCAGAAGACGCGGCACAGAACCTCGCCGCCGACATTCTGGTCGCGGGCGTCGTGATCGCTCATCACGCCCTTCGGCGTGGACAGGATCGAAACGCCGAGACCGTTGGCGACGCGCGGCAGCGCCTTCACCGAGGCATACACACGCCGGCCGGGCTTCGAGACGCGCTCGATCGTCCGGATGACGGGCTCGCCATCGTAGTACTTCAGCTCGATCTCGAATTCCGAGCGCCCGTCTTCGAAATCGACGGACGTGTAGCCACGGATGTAGCCTTCGGACGCGAGAACGTCCAGCACCCGGCCGCGCAGGCTCGAAGCCGGCGTGGCGACCTTGGACTTGCGTCGCATCTGCGCATTGCGGATGCGGGTCAGCATGTCACCCAAGGGATCGGTCATCGTCATGGGACCGTTCTCCTTACCAGCTCGACTTGACAAGGCCCGGGATCAACCCGAGGCCGCCGAGTTCGCGCAACGCAACGCGCGACATCTTCAACTTGCGATAATACGCCCGGGGCCGCCCGGTCACCTCGCAGCGGTTCCGCACACGCACGAGCGCGGAATTCCGCGGCAGCTCGGCGAGCTTGAGGCGCGCCTGAAACTGCTCTTCGAGCGACAGGGACTCATCGACCGCAGCCGCCTTAAGACGCGCGCGCTTCGCGGCATACTGCTTGGCGAGCTTCGCCCGGCGGTTATTGGTTTCGATAGAGCTCTTCTTAGCCATCGGTCAAACTCCGCTCCGCCCGATCACTGCCGGAACGGGAAATTGAAGGCGCGCAGGAGGGCCCGCGCCTCGTCGTCCGTCTTCGCCGTCGTGCAGACGATGACGTCCATGCCCCAGACCTGATCGATCTTGTCGTAGTCGATCTCCGGGAAGATGATGTGTTCCTTGATGCCCATGGCATAGTTGCCGCGGCCATCGAAGCTCTTCGGATTCAGGCCGCGGAAGTCGCGGACGCGCGGCAGCGCGATCGTGACCAGGCGGTCCAGGAACTCGTACATCCGGGTGCGGCGCAGGGTCACCTTGGCGCCGATCGGCATGTTCTCGCGAACCTTGAAGCTCGCGATGGACAGCCGGGCCCGGGTGATGACCGGCTTCTGGCCGGCGATCTTCGCCAGGTCGCCGGCAGCGACCGACGCCTTCTTGGAGTCGCCGGTGGACTCGCCGACACCCATGTTCAGAACGATCTTGTCGATCGCCGGAACTTCCATCGGATTCTTGTAGCCGAACTCTTCAATCAGCTTCGGTCGAACAACGTCGACGTAGTGCTTCTTGAGCCGGGCTTCATAAACCGCCTCAGCCATCGATCGTCTCTCCCGAACGCTTCGCAACGCGCACCTTGCGGCCGTCCTCCAGGACCTTGAAGCCGACTCGGGTCGGCTTGCCGTCCTTCGGGTCCGCCAGCGCGACGTTCGAGAGGTGGATCGCGGCTTCCTTGGAGATGATGCCGCCCTCTTCCTTCGCGCTCTGCTTCTGATGCTTGCGCACCATGTTCACACCACGAACGACCGCCCGGTCTTCCGACGGACGGACTTCGATGACTTCGCCGGTCCGACCCTTGTCACGACCGGCAAGGACGACGACCTTGTCGCCTTTCTTGATCTTTGCGGCCATCACAGCACCTCGGGCGCAAGCGAAATGATCTTCATGTGGTTCTTGGCGCGGAGCTCGCGCGGCACCGGTCCGAAGATACGGGTGCCGACGGGCTCCTTCTGATTGTTGATGAGCACGGCCGCATTGCGGTCGAAGCGGATCACGCTGCCATCCGGACGACGAATGTCCTTCGCCGTGCGGACGACGACCGCCTTCATCACGTCGCCCTTCTTGACGCGGCCCCGGGGAGACGCTTCCTTGATCGAGACGACGATGATGTCGCCGACCGAAGCGTACTTCCGCTTGGAGCCGCCAAGCACTTTGATGCACATGACACGACGCGCGCCGGAGTTGTCCGCCACATCGAGGTTAGTCTGCATCTGAATCATGACTGGCCGCCTCTATAATCTCTTGTCCCGCGGGGTCATCCCGGCCGCCCGTTGCGGCCGAGAACCTTCCTCGGGCTCAGCCCGCCACCGCTTCACCGGTCGACGCGACCGCGCCGACCACGACCCAACGCTTCAGCTTCGACATCGGCCGACCTTCTTCGATCAGCACCACGTCGCCCACCTTGTAGGTGTTGGCTTCATCGTGAGCCTGGTACTTCTTCGTGCGCCGGACCGTCTTCTTCAGAAGCGGGTGGGTGAAGCGGCGCTCGACCTTCACCACGATGGTCTTGTCGTTCTTGTCGCTGACGACGATGCCCTGAAGCACGCGTTTCGGCATGGTTGCCTCCTCAAGCGCTCAGTTTGTCGCGCAGGATGGTCTGGATCCGCGCGATGTCGCGACGGATAATCCGCACGCGCGCGGTGTTCTCAAGCTGGCCCGTCGCCTTCTGAAAGCGCAGGTTGAACTGCTCCTTCTTAAGCTTGGCCAACTCGTCGTTCAACTCATCGACGGTCTTGGTCCGAACGTCGCTCGCCTTCATGGCAATCGTCTCCTTGAACCCGAACGACACCGTCACTCGGCGATGCGCTGGACGAAGCGGGTGCGGATCGGGAGCTTCGCGGCGCCGAGACGCAGCGCCTCGCGGGCCACCTCCTCGGACACGCCGTCGATCTCGAACACGATCCGGCCCGGCTTCACTTTGGCCGCCCAATACTCGATGGCGCCCTTGCCTTTACCCATGCGGACCTCGGTGGGCTTCGCAGTGACCGGAACATCCGGAAACACGCGGATCCACACGCGGCCCTGACGCTTCATCTCGCGCGTGATCGCGCGGCGCGCCGCCTCGATCTGCCGGGCGGTGACCCGCTCCGGCTCCAGGGCCTTCAGGCCAAACCCGCCGAAGCTGAGCTCGAACCCACCCTTGGCGACGCCGTGGATGCGGCCCTTGAACTGCTTACGGAACTTCGTGCGCTTCGGTTGCAGCATGGTACGTCTCTTATTCCCGCCTGCCTGTCAGGGAAGTCGGCCCTCAGGCCGCCTCGCTCCGGCGGCGTCCACCACCGCTCTCACCGCCGCCTTCGAGCGCACGGCGCTCGGAAGCCATCGGATCGTGCTCGAGGATCTCACCCTTGAAGATCCACACCTTGACGCCGCACGTGCCGTAGGCCGTGCGAGCCGTCGCCACGCCGTAATCGACGTCGGCGCGCAGGGTGTGCAGCGGCACGCGACCTTCGCGATACCACTCCATGCGCGCGATTTCGGCGCCGCCGAGACGGCCCGAGCAGTTGATGCGGATGCCCTCGGCTCCGAGGCGCATCGCGGACTGCACGGCCCGCTTCATCGCCCGGCGGAACGCAACGCGGCGCTCCAGCTGCTGGGCGATCGAGGCAGCCACCAGGTTGGCGTCGATCTCGGGCTTGCGCACCTCGACGATGTTGAGGTGGACTTCCGAGTCCGTCATCTCACCGATGCGCTTGCGCAGCTTGTCGATGTCGGCGCCCTTCTTGCCGATCACTACGCCCGGACGGGCGGTGTGGATCGACACGCGGCACTTCTTGTGCGGACGCTCGATGACGATCTTCGAGACGCCGGCCTGCTTCAGCTCCTTGGTCAGAGCCGCGCGGATCTTCAGATCCTCGTGCAGCAGCTGGCCGTACTGGGCACGGTCGGCGTACCAGCGCGAGTCCCACGTCCGGTTGATGCCCAGGCGCAGACCGATCGGATTGACTTTCTGACCCATCAGGCCGCCTCCTCGACTTCACGGACGACGATGGTGAGGTTCGAGAACGCCTTCTCGATCCGGCCCACCTTGCCGCGACCGCGCGGCGAGAACCGCTTCATCACCAGGCCCTTGCCGACATACGCCTCGGCCACCACAAGGGCGTCCACGTCGAGATCGTGATTGTTCTCGGCGTTGGCGATCGCAGACTCGAGCGTCTTCTTCACGTCGCGAGCGATCCGCTTCTGCGAGAAGGTCAGATCGGCAAGTGCCGCACCGACCTTCTTGCCCCGGATGAGCTGGGCGACAAGATTGAGCTTCTGAGGGGAAACCCGAAGGCTCCGGGCGACAGCTTTCGCCTCGGTGTCCTTGAGCGCCCGCTCGCGCTTCGGCTTACCCATCGTTACTTCCTCTTCGCCTTCTTGTCGGCCGCGTGACCGTAGAAGGTCCGCGTCGGAGCGAACTCACCGAACTTGTGGCCGACCATGTCCTCCTGAACGAGGACCGGAATGTGCTTCTGACCGTTGTAGACCCCGAAGGTGAGGCCCACGAAATGCGGCAGGATCGTCGAACGGCGCGACCAGATCTTGATCACCTCGGCCCGGCCGGCGGAACGCGCCTTGTCGGCCTTCTTGAGGAGATACCCGTCGATGAACGGGCCTTTCCAGACGGAACGAGACACGGCTGAGCCCCTTACTTCTTGGCGTGGCGGCTGCGGACGATGAACTTGTCCGTGGCCTTGTTGCGCCGGGTCTTCTTACCCTTGGTCGGCTTGCCCCACGGGCTCACCGGATGACGGCCACCCGAGGTGCGGCCTTCACCACCGCCGTGCGGATGGTCGACCGGGTTCATGGTGACGCCGCGATTGTGCGGACGGCGGCCGAGCCAGCGCGAGCGGCCCGCCTTGCCGAGATTGATGTTGGCGTGGTCCGGGTTCGACACCGCACCGACGGTCGCGAAGCAGGTGCCGAGAACGCGGCGCTGCTCGCCCGAATTCAGGCGCAGGATCGTGTAGCCCTGGTCACGGCCGACGATCTGGGCGTAGGTGCCCGCCGAGCGCGCGATCTGGCCACCCTTGCCGGGCTTCAGCTCGACATTGTGGACGATCGTGCCGACCGGCATGGAACCGAGCGGCATCGCGTTGCCCGGCTTCACGTCGACCGCGGCGCCGGAGACCACGCCATCGCCGACAGCCAGACGCTGCGGGGCGATGATGTAGGCCAGCTCGCCGTCTTCGTACTTGATCAGCGCGATGAACGACGACCGGTTCGGATCGTACTCGAGACGCTCCACCACCGCCGGCACGTCGATCTTGCGACGCTTGAAGTCGACGACGCGGTAGGTGCGCTTGTGTCCACCGCCGCGGAAGCGGACGGTGACGCGACCGTTGTTGTTGCGACCGCCCTTCGAGGAGAGGCCCTCGGTCAGAGTCTTGACCGGCGCGCCCTTCCAGAGGTCGGACCGATCGACGATGACCAGCTGGCGCTGGCCCGGCGTCGTCGGCTTGAAATGCTTCAGTGCCATGGCGTCCGACCTCGACTCACAGGCCCGTGGTGACGTCGATCGACTGGCCCTCGGCCAGCGTCACGATCGCCTTCTTGACGTCGGACTGCTGCCCGACGACACCACGGAACCGCTTAACCTTGCCCTTGCGGACGAGCGTGTTCACGGCCGTCACCTTCACGCCGAACAGCGCTTCGACAGCGGCCTTGATCTCCGGCTTGGTGGCGGTCTTCGCCACCTTGAAGACGACCTTATTCTGCTCGGAAAGCACGGTCGCCTTTTCAGTGATCACCGGAGCGACGATCACGTCGTAGTGCTTCAGGTTCGTCATTTGAACCGCTCCTCGAGGCTCTCGATGGCGGAACGGGTCAGAACCAGCGTGTCGCGCCGCAGGATGTCGTAGACGTTGATGCCCTGGACCGGCAGCACGTCGACATAGTGCAGGTTCTGCGCCGCGAGCTTGAAGTTCGCGTCGATCTCGGCGCCGCCGATCACGAGCACGTCGCTGAAGCCCAGCGCGCCGAGCTTGGCCTGCAGCGCCTTGGTCTTCGGCTCGGCCGCGGTGGCGTCGTCGACGATCACCAGGCTCTCGGACTTCAGCTTCGCCGACAGGGCGTGACGCAGGCCGAGGGCACGGAACTGCTTCGGCAGGTCGTGGGCGTGGGAACGCACCACCGGACCGAAGGCCTTACCGCCGCCGCGGAACTGCGGGGCGCTCGCGGCACCGTGACGGGCACGGCCGGTGCCCTTCTGCTTGTACATCTTCTTGCCCGTCCGAGCGATCTCGGACCGGTCCTTGGTCTTGTGCGTGCCGGCCTGGCGCTTGGCGAGCTGCCAGCGCACGACGCGGTGCAGGATGTCCGCGCGCGGCTCAAGCCCGAAGATCTCGTCGGAGACCGTGATCGAGCCGGCCTCGGCGCCGTCGAGCGTCTTGACCTGGAGTTCCATCACTCGTTCCCCTTCTCGACCGGAGCCTCGGCAGCCGCTTCGGGAGCAGCGTCACGCACCCGGAACGAACCCGGCATGGGCACGTCCTTCGGCGCAGCGCGCTTCACGGCGTCGCGCACCAGAATGGTGCCGCCCTTGGAACCCGGCACCGCGCCTTCCACCAGGATCAGCCCGCGGGCCGGATCGGTAGAGACGATGCGCAGGTTCTGGGTGGTGACGCGCACCTGACCCATGTGGCCGGCCATCTTCTTGCCCTTGAAGACCTTGCCCGGATCCTGGCGCTGGCCGGTCGAGCCATGGCTACGGTGCGTCACCGAGTTGCCGTGGCTGGCGCGGCCGCCGCCGAAATTGTGGCGCTTCATGACGCCCGCGAAGCCCTTACCGATGGACGTTCCCGTCACATCGACGAACTGGCCGGCGATGAAGTGGTCCGCGGTGATCTCGGCGCCGACTTCGATCAGGTTCTCGGGGGAAACCCGGAACTCGACGATCTGGCGCTTCGGCTCCACCTGGGCCTTGGCAAAATGGCCGCGCATGGCCTTCGACGTATTCTTCGGCTTCGCATGACCGGCGCCGAGCTGAAGGGCGGTATAACCATCCTTCTCCGCCGTGCGGTGAGACACCACCTGGCAGTTCTCGACGCGCAGCACGGTCACGGGCACGTGCTCACCGGCGTCGTTATAGACGCGGGTCATGCCGACCTTCTGAGCGATCAACCCTGAGCGCATTGGATCAGGCCTCTCTTCGTCCCACAGCGTTACAGCTTGATCTCGACGTCGACACCCGCCGCCAGATCGAGCTTCATAAGAGCGTCGACGGTCTGCGGGGTCGGGTCGATGATGTCGAGCAGCCGCTTGTGGGTGCGGATCTCGAATTGCTCACGGCTCTTCTTGTCGACGTGCGGAGAGCGGTTCACCGTGAACTTCTCGATGCGGGTCGGCAGCGGCACGGGGCCACGAACCTGCGCACCGGTGCGCTTCGCGGTATTGACGATCTCGCGGGTCGACGCGTCGAGCACGCGATGGTCGAACGCCTTCAGGCGAATCCGAATGTTCTGACCGTTCATGGATGCGCCCTCGATTCAGCGCTTACGTCCGGAATTACGAAGATGTGCCCGCCCCTTGAGACGGGCACATCGGACTGGGGCTTAGGTGAGCCGAAGCTCACTTGATGATCTTGGCGACGACGCCGGCGCCGACGGTGCGGCCGCCTTCACGGATGGCGAAGCGCAGGCGCTCTTCCATCGCGATCGGGACGATGAGGGTGACCTTCACCTTCACGTTGTCGCCCGGCATCACCATCTCGGTGCCTTCCGGCAGCGTCACGATGCCGGTCACGTCCGTGGTGCGGAAGTAGAACTGCGGACGGTAGTTCGTGAAGAACGGGGTGTGGCGGCCGCCTTCTTCCTTCGTCAGGATGTAGGCCTCGGCCTCGAACTCCGTGTGCGGGGTCACGGTGCCGGGCTTGCACAGCACCTGGCCGCGCTCCACGTCCTCGCGCTTCGTGCCGCGCAAGAGCGCGCCGATGTTGTCGCCCGCCTGGCCCTGGTCCAGCAGCTTGCGGAACATCTCGACGCCCGTGATGGTCGTCTTCTGCGTCGGACGGATGCCGACGATCTCGATTTCCTCGCCGACCTTCACGATGCCGCGCTCGACGCGACCGGTCACCACGGTGCCGCGGCCCGAGATCGAGAACACGTCTTCGATCGGCATCAGGAACGGCAGGTCGACCGGACGCTCCGGCTGCGGGATGTAGGCGTCGACCTGGGTCATCAGCTCGAGGATCGCGTCCTCGCCGAGCACAGCGTCGCCGTCGTTCAGCGCAACGAGAGCCGAGCCCTTCACGATCGGGATGTCATCGCCCGGGAAGTCGTAGGACGACAGCAGCTCGCGAACCTCGAGCTCGACGAGCTCCAGAAGCTCCGGATCGTCGACCATGTCGCACTTGTTGAGGAACACCACGATCGCGGGAACG